>JANQLQ010000081.1 GCA_028280565.1 Fulvivirga sp. | reverse complement strand
ATCTCTGCGTTGCAAAAAGACTTACGTAGCTATGGCTATGCTCGTTTTTTGCGCCTTGACCTCCCACAAAATCTACGACCACCTTACCCGCCATTTGAGGCTTGACACGACACTAGTGCCCCGATGGTTAGGATATATGATGATCTTTATTTGCAGTATTGGGGCTCTCGATCAGTAAGCCATTGGCAAAATAGAGGGTTGCCAATTGCCTACTGCCGACTTTACTACAGCGGAACTGAAAAAATAGTTTAACCGTCCTTTGAAAATTGACCGGGTACTCGATGACGGTGAGCAATGCTCACCCCCCGGTTTCCCTGGTTTGGTACTCCCGGACCAGCCTTTGAAAACCAATTTCTACTCCTTCCAACATTTGTTGATATTGGCCTGGTTTCTCGTCTTTCACCCATTGAAGCACATCCATTGCCCTGGGTTTCACCGGGTCATAGACATCACTCACAGGCTTCATCTGCTCTTCCATCTCTTTGGTTTTAGCCCTTAACTGCTCCAGTACAGGGGTATATTTGGGATCATTGGCCAGGTTGAGCAGTTCATAAGGATCGTTCTCCAGGTTATACAGCTCTTCTTCGGGTTTACGGGGTTGGAAAAATAGCTGCTCCGAAGAATTCAGTGACCCATTTTCATTTAGCTTGCGCATGACATGGAGTGCAGGCCTGTAAAACTCAAGGTACGCTTGCCTAGCGTCGAAAGGGATGCCCGGTTTGTCGTTCCTGATATACTTCCAATCTGCCGAAGTTACGGCGCGTGACTTTTCTGCTATCTCGTCCCAGAGGTCCCGTGTACCAAAGACATACTCTCGCTGGAAATTCGTATCGAAGATGGGACGGCCTGTCATGTACCCAGGGATGTCCATGCCAGCATAATCAAGGATGGTAGCCGTAATGTCTGTGGCAGCTACTACATCTTTACGAACGGTACCCTTGTTTCCCCTAGGATCGTAGATAATAAGCGGGATATGCAAGCCCGGGTCATGTAGATAGCCTTTTCCTCGAAGGTTGCACCGGCCATTATCACCGATAAAAATGATGACGGTGTTATCCCGCATTCCTTTTTGTTCTAATTCTTGTAGGATCATCCCCACCTCGTCATCCATATATTCCACTTGGTCGAGGTACTTGGCCCAATCCTGCCTTATGGTAGGGTGATCGGCCAGGTAAGGGGGCAGCACTACACTGTCGGGGTTGACCGGGTGCGTTGATTTTGACCGGACATCATCCCACCAATCTCCGCGATGTGTCACCACAAGCTGGATCTGTGCAAAAAATGGCTCATCTTCTTTTTCAAAATGATCATGCTTATCAAAAAGGCCGAATCGCGATTCCCCATCCCACGGCCCTAAGGCTTCACTTTTGAAATTCACGTCGATCTTACGGCCTCTGCCCATCACGCCGTGATGCCCGAGTATGGTCGTATACCCATTTTCCCGCAGCCAGTACGTGAAAGGTTTGTAATCCCGTTGCAAGGGTTCATCCCGGTTACTGCGATGATGGTGCGCATTGATCTTAAATTGGTGTGTACCTACCATCATTGCCGAGCGGCTTGGCGAGCAGATCGAATTGGTGACAAAACAATTTTCGAACTTTGTGCCTTGCATAGCCAATTTATTGAGGTGAGGTGTTTTTACCGCCGCCATATCGTAGCACTCCAGGTCAAGGCTGATGTCTTCCGCCATTAACCAGATGATATTGGGCTTCACCGGTGGTTCTTCTGCCGAGCAACTTATTAGCCACGGCAAGGCTAGCATTAGGCATATATGTTTTAAGATGTATTTCATAAAAAAGTAATTTCGCAGGTATTAATGGAATGGATCACCTTTATGTTCAGACACTATTGACTATGTTCTTCTCAGCCCCGGTCAAAATGAAGTACAGGAAATCATCCCGACCTTTTGATACCAAATCTTGGATTAAGGTACTCTGTGTTCTTGTATTCTGCAAGTCACTGGGACACAATGCTATTTGAGAGATTACTTTAAAACTGGATCAAGCATTCATCACCTTTTTGAAGGCAAACACCATAGTGTCGTGTCAATCCCCAATTGACGTGTAGGATTAAACAATGAACTCTCTTTGCCAAGTTGGGAAGTTCTCGACAAGTTAGCAATAGGCAAAGGGCAGTAGGCAAAATAGGGGGTTGCCGACTGTTTACTGCCGACTGCCGACTTTGGGAACAAGACCGAAAAAAATAGCTTGAACGTCAATTGAAATGTGACACGACACTAGTGTTAAGTTAAACCTCAAATGAGTATGGGGTACAGGATGAGCTATGTTCGAGGTATTGATCAGTCGGCAATCGACAGTAAGCAAAAAATAGGGGGTAGCCGATTGCCTATATTAGCAACGGGAATGGAAAAAATAACCGACCGCCTTACTTTCTAACATCGTCATTCCTGCTCTTGCGCATCGCTCACCCCGCAAGGCCGGTAAAATGACGACAAAGAAGGTTACACCTTGGGGTAGTAAGTCATTTCCGCATAAAATGGGACTAAACATACGTATGTTGTCGGGTCTCCCGGCTTTAAACATCGTCTAGGAGATATGAATGACTTTTCAAATCGGAGAAAATTCCTTTCTACGTTAGGACTCGGCGTAGTAGGCGCTGCCGCATCCCGGCCGTTTACCGCGATGGATGATTCGCGTAATGCTTCGCTAACGAAGCTAGGATCCAAGGAGATCAAGATCACCGCTGTCAAAACGTATAAGGTACCCCGTGCCATCATCATAAAAGTAGAAACAAACATTGGAGTTACAGGCTGGGGAGAATCCAGCCCGAATAGCAGGCCCGTAATTGAAGCATTCATCCATGACCGGCTCAAAAAATTGGTTATGGGTCGAGATCCTTTTGACGTAGAACCGCTCTGGGACGAACTCTTTTGGAAGCAACATGACCTGGGGCCCTCCGGTGCGCTCCCTTACGCCATAGCGGGAATAGACCTGGCCCTTTGGGATATCAAAGGCAAAGTACTGAACCAGCCGGTATACAAGTTGCTAGGCGGGAAGTATCGGGATGAGATCTTGGCTTATGGAGGTATTCCCTTGCGGGGAGGCCAGGTGCCGGTAGACGAGGCCGTGGAAAGAGCGTTGAAGTTAGTTGAGCTCGGTTTCAAAGTGATCAAACTACGGATGCAGATCCGTGAGTATAACTTGGATCCTATTCCTGATCCTACCTTAAAATATTATACGGCTGTGCGCAAGGCACTGCCAGGCCAGGTGGAGGTCTTTGTAGACCCCAATGAAGGATATACCGCGGCTAGGGCCATCCAGGTGGGAAAAGAACTGGAACAAATGGGCATGAAATATTTTGAAAGCCCATGCCCACTGGAAAATCATAGGGACACTGCGGAAGTAGTGAATGCCTTGGGAATACCTGTATTGGTGGGAGAAAAGTGCTATACCCGCTGGCAGGTCCGTGACTTGATCCTGGAAGCTAACCCGGATATCATCCAGCCGGATGTGATAAAAGCTGGTGGGATCACGGAAATGAAAAAGATCGCTGCCATTGGGCAGGCTTTTTTTAAGTCTATGGCTCTTCACAATACCAAGCCTACCTTGGGTACCGCGGCAGCTTTACATGTGGTAGCCTCTATATCTAATGCGGGTCCTTTCCTCGAATTTGTTGAATTGGACACCTACCAGCAAATACTCAGTGTATTCGATAACCAAATTGAATTTAAAGACGGCAAGTTACAAGTGCCACAAATGGCAGGACTGGGGCTGGTGATGAACGAAAAGAAACTGGAAAAACTAGCGGGATGACCCTGCATCTTTTTTTAAAGTCAGCAGTGGGCAAAGGGCAATCGGCAACCCCTTTTTTTGCTTATTGCCTTTAGCCGATTGCCGACTGATCAATACCTCGAACATAGCTCATCCTGTTCCCGGTACGTCATTTGAGGCTTAACTTTACACTATATAGTTAGAGATCAGTACATTATCTCAAATTAAAGTCTTATTTTACGCAACCAGCGATTGATCGGTGCGTACAATACTTTGTATTACAAGGTACTCGGTAAAAAAATTTACAAAGACGAGCAACCATCCTCCCTAAGTTGTAGTCATTAAGACATAACACTGGCAACACAAAACTCAAGATAAACAACACAGCTATGGTTAAAAACTACCTTAAAATCACGCTCAGGAGCCTGGCCAAAAGTAAGGTCTTCGTAATTATCAATGTAATCGGTATGGGGGTTTCCTTGGCATGCTGCATAGTAGCCTACCTCAACTATGATTACAATCTTAGCTACGACGAGCAGCACATAAATGCAGAGCGAATTTACAGGGTCAATTTCATCCGGGATTTCCAAGGGTTTAAAACTAAAAATGGGATAGCACCCATGCCCTTAGGAAATTTGATCCGTGACCGGATCGCTGGTGTGGATAAGGCAATACGATACGTGTCTTCCGGGGGAAATTTCAGGATCGGGGACGAGATCTTCGGCACACAGATCGGGTATGCCGATGAAGGTTTTTTGGACCTGTTCACTTTTCCATTGCAATCCGGGACTACGCCGAGCTTCTCAAACAAGAGCAGGATCTATTTGAGTTCAGAGCTGGCGGTTAGATATTTTGGTGAGGAGGAGGCACTGGGCCAGCAAGTGACCCACGTGCTCGATAGCGGCACACGTGAATACATCGTAGCCGGGGTATTTGAAAAAATGCCGCCCAATTCCAGTTTTCAATTTGATGCCGTTACTCATTTTGACAACGTCTTAGACAATAATCCGAACATTGAAGAGAGCAATTGGATATACTGGAACACACTTTTCCTAGAGATCAACGATCCGTCTAAGATCCCATTCATTGAAAGTGAGCTTCAGCAGTACAAAGAGCCCCAGAACAAAGCCAAGGAGGACTACCAAGTAGCCCAGTTCTATCTCGATCCCTTTTTGGGGATGGCCGTAAGAGCCGAGAGAGAAGAAGTGAGAAATCATTGGTTCAGGAGCAGTTTGCCCATAGCAGCGGTGATCGCCCCTACCGTAATGGCGGGCCTGCTCTTGTTGATCGCTATATTCAACTTCACGAATACATCCATTGCCATGTCTAGCCGGCGGTTGAAAGAAATTGGCATAAGAAAGGTGATGGGAAGCCGCCGGAAGCAATTGGTCATACAATTCTTACTGGAAAACCTACTGCTCTGCTTCCTTGCCGGGGGTGTAGCGATCATCGTAGCCGAGCTCTTAGTGCCGGCTTATAATAACATGTGGGATTATTTATCGCTGGACCTGGACTACTTAAGCAACCTGGATTTCTTGTCGTTTATGTTCATATTACTGGTCATCACGGGGTTAATGGCCGGGAGCTATCCTGCTTTTTACATCAGTAATTTTGAGCCCACCAGCATCCTGAAAGGTACTTTCCAGTTTGGAGGTACAAATTGGGTGACTAAATTCTTACTTTGGGGGCAGTTTTTGATCACGATCATTGCGCTGGTAGCCGCCGTGGCCTTCATCCAGAACGCCGACTACCAGGAAAACTTCGACCTGGGCTTTAATACGGACAATGTCGTTTACACCTATGTAAATGGTGAAGATGAATACGAAGCTTATAAAAATGTGCTAGCGGAAAGCCCTAAAATATCATCTATTGCCGGTACAAGGCATCATATCTTATCCTCCGGGTATGGCGATCCTATCCGCCATGGGGATATTCTCAGGGATGTGGATATCTACGAGGTAGGGCACGATTATTTTGATATCATGGACATCGAACTTGCCGAGGGAAGGAAATTCATTCAAGATTCGGAAACAGACCAGCAGGAGTCTGTGATCATCAATGAGACGTTTGCCAAGGAGTACGGTTGGCCGGACGACGAGGTGGTCGGTAAGCGGGTCTTATGGCACGATACGGTACAGTTTTTTGTCGTGGGTATGGTAAAAGACATCTACACCAGTGCCTTGTGGGGGTCTATTGATCCCCTTATGTTCAGGTTAAACAAAACAGGAGAGTATACACGCATACTGGTTAAAGCTCCTAACAAAAGCCTGAAAGAGGTCAATGAATTCATGGAGCAAAAGTGGAAGGAAGTATTCCCGAATAAGATCTACAGGGGCAGGTACATGGACGAGGAAATGGCAGAGTCTACACTCGTCAATGCCAATATCTTGAAGCTTTTTTCATTCCTAGGCATTATCGCTATGATGCTATCGGCAAGTGGTTTGTATACCATGGTCTCTTTGAATATCATCAAACGCATGAAAGAAATTGGCGTGAGAAAAGTATTGGGCGCTTCCATCGCCAATATAGCTCGACATCTTAATCGACAGTTTGCTTTTATTTTGCTGCTGGCAGCCGTAGGAGGATCCCTTGCAGGATATTTTCTTATCGATATGCTTATGGGCAGTATTTGGGAATATTACATGGACCCTAACTTGCTGACGTTCCTAGCCGGTAGTTTGTTAGTTTTCATTATTTCCGCGATCACTGTAAGTTTTAAGATCTACAATGCAGCATCTATGAACCCAGTGAGCACTTTACGTACAGAATAATTTTCACAAATTCATGGCAGGACTGTAACATCGCCAAGCATGTAACAGTCTTATACAAGGTATTTTCAAGGTCAAAACAACAACATCATGGGTACCAGTTACTTAAAAGTTGCTATACGCAACATTGGAAAATACAAGTTCTTCTCCGTCATTAATATTCTTGGTCTAACCATGGGCATTTCTTCTTGCCTTTTTGTGGCCATGTATGTCCACGATGAGCTAAACTACGATCATTTCCACGAAAAAGGGGATCGGATATACCGGATGAATCTTCATGGCAAGCTGGCAGGGCAGGAGGTGTATTCTACCTCTACTAGTTTCCCAATGGCTGCTGCATTAGTGGCGGAAATACCCGAAGTAGAAGAGGCCGTCAGGGTCAATGAAATGGGCGAATGGATATTCCGCTACCAGGAAAAGGCCTTCAACGAAGAGGGAATTGTTACCTCGGATTCTAATTTTTTTGATTTTTTTAGCTTTGAACTCCTGCAAGGTAACCCGGAAACCGCCCTAAAGGCACCGAATACTATGGTAATTAACGAAGACTTGGCCAAGAAGTACTTCGGAGATGAACCGGCCCTGGATAAATCCCTGTCCATCGGCAATGATAAAAGCGAATACCTGGTAACGGGGGTGATACGTAACGTACCCAGTAATTCCCATTTAAAGTTTAATGCGATCCTCTCTTCCAGCAGTTTCCCCTGGATGAACCAGGGAAACTGGCTTAGCAACAGCCTTTGGACCTATTATGTCCTCCAAGAAGGGGCCAGCCAGCAAACGGTGGATAAAAAACTGGAACCCATCATGGAGAGAAATGTTACTCCTGTCTTAAAACAGTTCATGGGGAAATCATTGGATGAATTCCGCGAGGAGGGAGGTATCTACGAATACTATAGTATGCCCATGTATGATATCCATCTCAAATCAGACCTACAGGACGAGCCAGAGCCCCCCGGTGACATGTCTTATGTGTACATACTATCGGCTATTGGGCTTTTTATCATAGTCATCGCCTGTATTAACTTTATGAATTTAACTACCGCCAAATCAGCCGGTAGGGCAAAGGAGGTAGGGCTCAGGAAGACGCTAGGCTCGTTGAAAAGCTCGCTTGTCATCCAATTCCTTACGGAATCTATGATCTATGCGGTTTTGGCAGCTGTTTTGGCGCTGATCGTGGTATACGCATTGTTGCCCTATTTTACCATTCTTTCCGGTAAAGAGCTCAACATCGATGTCCTGGCAGAGCCGAGTATCCTCATGGTATTTATCTTGATCGTATTTTTTGTGGGGCTGCTAGCAGGCAGCTACCCGGCCTTTTACCTCACCTCGTTCAAGATCACCGAGGTGCTGAAGGGCAAACTAAGGGCAGGGATGAAAAGTGGTGGTATCCGCAGCTTTTTGGTCACCTTCCAGTTCTGGATCTCCATTATGCTCATGATCTGCACCGCCATCGTATTCCAGCAGTTAGGGTTTGTACAGAATAAGCACCTGGGTATTGATAAAGAACATATCCTGATCATTGAAGATGTTAACCGCCTGGAGCAAGACAAGGTGGCATTTAAAAATAAGCTGGGAACTAACCCGGCGATCATCGCGACAAGCTTTTCAAACAATATGGTACCGGGTGTAAATAACACCACCATTTTCAGACCTGTGGGCAATGACCAAGACCACATTATGTCGACCTATTACAGCGACTTTGACCATTTGAAAACACTGGGTTTTGAATTAGCTGAAGGGCGGTTTTTTTCCAGGGACTTCCCCTCGGATTCAACGGCCGTGGTGATGAACGAAGCCGCGGTGGATGAGCTGGGCTGGGAAAACCCATTGGAAGAAAAACTATGGAATTTCAACGATAGCTTACCTGTGGCCATGAACGTCATTGGAGTGGTGAAAGATTTTAATTTTGAGAGTCTTAAGGTGAATGTGCGACCCCTGGTGCTGCAACTTACAAAAGAAGCGAACAATCTTTATGTGCGCTTTTCAGAGGAAGACCCAGCCGAGCTCATCGATTTCCTAGATCGTGAATGGACCACGCTGGCTCCCGGGGAACCGTTACAATATTCCTTTCTTGACGAAGATTACGATGCTTTATTTAGGGCCGAACAGCGCCTCGGTACTGTATTTACTACGTTCACGGTCATTGCCATTTTCATTGCCTGTTTAGGGTTGTTTGGGCTGGCAGCTTTCACCGCTGAGCAAAGGACCAAAGAGATCGGGGTACGAAAGGTCATGGGGGCCAGTACTTGGAGTATCGCTTCTTTGATGTCTAAAGAATTTACAAAACTCGTGCTCATTGCCTTTGTTCTAGCCATCTACCCGGCTTACTATTTTATGGACCGGTGGCTGCAAGAATTTGCCAGCCGCATAGAGGTAGGTGCCTGGGTGTTCGTAATTGCGGGCTTCTCAGCCATGATCATCGCCTGGATCACGGTAAGCTACCAATCGTTGAAAGCCGCCCGGGTAAACCCTGTGAACTCATTGCGGTACGAATAACCGTAAACCGCAGGGCAGTTCATGAACTGCCTCTACGGTTTGACTGTTTTTGATTAAAAAATCTTAAAATCTAGGTTACAACCTCACCGTTAGTTTCGACTAATTGGTATTATTCCTCTGCCAAATTAGTCATAACATGGTCAAGAGTTATTTAAAAGTTGCTATTCGGAACATTATAAAGTATAAATTTTTCTCATTGGTAAACCTGTTTGGGCTTACTATGGGGATTTCCGCTGGTATTTTCGCCACTTTGTATGTCCACGACGAGCTCAACTACGATCGCATGCATGTGTCCGGTGATCGGATCTATCGTCTCAATCTTCATGGGAAGTTTTCAGGGCAAGAGATCCATGCCACCAGCACATGCTTGCCTTTGGCAGGGGCATTAGTGGATGAAATCCCGGAGGTAGTGACCTCTGTCCGGCTTAGTGACCTTGGAGAATTAACGTTAAGGAGTAATGACCTGGCATTTAGCGAAGAGTTTATATTAGCCGCTGATCCTAATTTTTTTGAGTTTTTTGATTTTCAGCTCTTGGCTGGAAATGCTCACACCGTGCTTACTTCACCTTACTCCATCGTGTTAAGCCAAGCTATGGCAGAAAAATATTTCGGTGATGAGCCGGCTTTGGGTAAGGTGCTTTCAGTAGGGAATGATAAGATCGACTATTTGGTAACAGGGATCATGGCTAATGTGCCCGGTAATTCTCATTTGAAGTTCAAGGCCGTAGTTTCTTCCAGTAGCTTTCCATGGATGGCACAGGACAACTGGCTGAATAACAATGTTTGGACCTACTATACTTTACGGCAGGGAGCCCAGCCGGGGATAGTGGATAAAAAGCTGGACCATGTTATGGAGCGCAATGTGACCCCGGTGTTAAAAGAGTTTATGGGAAAATCCCTGGCCGAGTTTCGTGCGGATGGCGGCATTTATGAGTATTACAGCATGCCGTTGTTCGATATTCACCTCAAGTCTGACCTGCCGGATGAGCCTACACCAGGTGGAGATATGTCGTATGTGGTCATTTTAGGCGCAATTGGGCTGTTTATCGTTGTAATAGCATGTATCAACTTCATGAACCTGGCTACGGCAAAATCATTGGACAGGGCAAAAGAGGTGGGGCTCCGTAAAACGTTCGGATCCCAACGGTCTAGGCTTATGGTGCAATTCCTCGTTGAGTCTATGATCTTTGCCTGCTTTGCTGCCTTAGCCACCATAGCCTTGGTCTACATCTTGCTACCCTATTTCAATACGCTCTCGGGAAAATCCCTGGCGTTGGGGGTTCTTTTTACGAAAGAACTCCTGTTGGTATTCTTTGGTCTTATCCTTTTTGTAGGATTACTTGCAGGGAGTTATCCCGCTTTTTATATGACCTCCTTTAACATTGTCAAAACGTTGAAAGGCAGGGTAGGTGCCGGGTCAAAAAGTGGAGGCTTGAGAAGTTTCCTGGTCACTTTCCAATTTTGGATCTCTACTACCTTAATGATATGTACGGCGATTTTATTTCACCAGTTAAAGTTTATACAACAAAAGCACCTGGGTATCCAAAAAGAGCAGGTGCTCATGATCGAAAACATAGACCGTCTCGATCAGCAGAAAGCCGTATTTAAACAACAACTATTGGCTCTCCCCAAAGTGAAAGCGGCGAGTTATGCAGATAATATGTTGCCAGGTGTAAACAGTACGCAGGTATTTAGGTCGGTAGGAAACGAGCAAGACCATATCATGGCCACCTACCGGGGCGATTACGATCATCTTAAAACCTTAGAGTTTGAAATGAAATCCGGGCGGTTTTTTTCCAGGGATTTCCCGTCTGATTCCAACGCCGTCATCGTCAACGAGGCGGCTGTGAAGGACCTAGGCTGGGACCAGCCCTTGGAGGAAAAGCTATTGGACTTTACGGGTAGTACCGCATTAGCTATGGAGGTAGTCGGGGTAATGAAAGATTTCAATTTTGAGGGGTTGAAAGTGAAAGTTAGGCCGTTGGTTTTACAGCTTGCACAGGAAGGGGACATTCTTTACCTGCGTTTTTCCAATGTAGACCCGGCTGACATTATCCAGTTTGTAGAAAAGCAATGGAAAGAATTGGCTCCCGGAGAACCGGCCCGGTTCTCATTCCTCGATGAGAATTTCGATGCGCTTTTCCGCACGGAACAACGGCTCACAAAGGTTTTTACCGTCTTTACCGTCACCGCTATTTTCATCGCATGTTTAGGACTGTTTGGACTGGCAGCATTTACCACGGAACAGCGGACAAAAGAAATCGGTGTGAGGAAAGTATTGGGCGCCAGTGCTTTGCAAATTACCTACCTGGTATCCAAGGATTTCGCCCGGCTCGTAACCGTAGCTTTTTTATTAGCGATATTTCCAGCCTATTATTTTATGGACCAGTGGCTCCAAGACTTTGCCAATCGTGTGCAACTTAGTGTATGGTTATTCATGGTGCCAGGTGTTTGTGCAATTATGATCGCTTGGATCACCGTAAGCTACCAATCCTATAAAGCTTCCAAGACCAACCCCGTGGACAGCTTGAGGTACGAGTAAAGGGAGTGAACTTTACCTATAGGCCCAAACTTGCACAAAGCAGGATTAATAATAATACCGCATTCCCATTACCTTTGTCCCCGATTATGACGGGTGAAAAACCAATTTATGCCGTACTGCCCATTGCCATTTTAGGGGTAGTCTTTTTTTCGGCCAAGGCCGTACTGGTCAAGATGGCTTATCAATACCAGGTGGAGGCGATACCCCTCCTGCTTTTTAGAATGATGTTTGCCCTGCCCGTATACCTTGCCGTGGCCATTGTAAAACGACCTGCCTACCCACGTGATATCCAAAAAAAAGATTACTTGTGGATCGTGGTCTTTGGTTTTATCGGGTACTATTTAGCCAGTTTATTTGATTTTTTAGGCCTTGAATACATTAAAGCGAGCCTGGAAAGAATTATCCTTTTCATTTATCCTACCCTAGTCATATTACTATCCTGGGTTTTCTTGAAAAAGAGGCCCACTAAGCTGCAGGTTTGGGCCATTGGTATTTCTTATTTCGGTATCCTGGTCACATTTTATGAGGAGCTGGAAATGAGCGGGGATATCATGCCGGTTCTTTTGGGTGGGAGCTTAGTCGTTTTGAGCGCGTTGACCTACGCCGGGTATATCGTGGGCAGTGGTTGGCTTATCCCCAAATTTGGTGCCGTGGCATTTACCTCTTACGCCATGATCATCTCTAGCTTGTGCGTATTCCTTCATTTTGTATTGTTCGATCGTACTGACCTTTTTGGTTACCCCCAAGAAGTATATTGGCTCGGCTTGGCCATGGCTATGCTTACCACTGTTATCCCCTCTTACCTGGTCTCCGTAGCCATCAAGCATATGGGGGCTGCTAATTTTTCAGTTGTAGGTAGCTTAGGCCCCATATCCACGATCGTATTGGCCAACATTTTCCTAGACGAGCGCATGACACTTGTACAACTCCTAGGTACCATAGTAGTGATTATGGGAGTGGTAGTGATCTCCAAAGCCAAGGTTTAGGCAGAACCCGGGGCGCCCTTGAAAATTGGATTTGACAGGAAAAGGTTTGTTTTTGGAAAATTAGTAAAGAAGACTCCTTTGTGATTCTTTGAGCTTTGGTGCCTTGGTGGCGAAGCTTGCCCAGCCACTATGACGCAAATGCACCAAGGGTCACCAAGCTTACTCGCCAAAACTGCCTTGGATAACATCAAACTGATAAATGGTTATCGAGTCCAGTTTTCATTTTCTTTTGCTGGTCCAAAAGAAAAAGGCACCGATAACCAAGCCCACTTTCCTCGCATAACGCGTTATTCAGCCTCTATAGGCAGGCCTCAAATGTGCCGCGCTGTTCTTGGATGTCGCCCCTCCGTACGCCACCTGGATTTTCAATGGTGCCTAACCCAATACTCCATGGGCTTTACACAACGACATTCACAATTTTCTTCGGTACTACGATCACCTTTTTTGGAGATTTACCGTCCAGCCACTTTTGGATAGCCTCCGAGGCTAGCACTTGTTTTTCGATATCATCTTTGGGCATATCCAAGGGGAAACTCATTTTCGCTCGCATTTTACCATTCACAGACACGGGGTATTCATGTTCACTTTCCACCAAAAAGCTCGCGTTGAACTCCGGGAAGGTAGTTTGGGTAATACTGTCCGTATTTCCGAGTTTATGCCATAATTCTTCGGCAATATGAGGGGCATAAGGTGAAATGATCACCACTAAGTCCTGTAATATTCCGCGTTTATGGCATTTTAAGGCAGAGAGCTCGTTTACACAGATCATAAATTCGCTCACCGAGGTATTGAAAGAGTAGTTTTCTATATCTTCCTGCGCTTTTTTGATGGTTTTATGGAGTATTTTTAATTCCTGAGGGCTTGGCGCGTCGTCCGTCACAATGAATTCGCCTTCATTACTGTGAAAAAGATGCCAAAGCTTACGTAAAAACTTAAAAACCCCGTCTATGCCATTGGTATTCCAAGGCTTGAACTGCTCTAATGGGCCGAGGAACATCTCGTAAAGCCGCAAAGTATCTGCTCCATAACGATCGATTATGTCATCAGGATTTACAACATTATACTTTGACTTGGACATTTTTTCGATCTCATACCCGCACAAGTAAGTTTGATCAGCTTCGGGAATAATAATGGCCTCATTCAACTCCGGTCTCCAGTTCTTAAAAGCTTCTGTGTCCAATACATCATTATTTACCAAGCTCACATCCACATGCATGGGAGATATCTTTGCGCTGTCTATACTTTTTATCGTCCAATCCGTCCCATTCTTAGCATTGAACTCGCCCAATCGCTCGTTTACCAGCTTTTCGATAATCTCTTTTTCCGCCCGGGTGAGGTTAGATTTTTCGATGCGATCCACGATGCCTTTTGACAAAAAGACCTCGGGCGTCTTTACGGTTTTGTTATCTTCCCCAGCACTGTCTTGCATTACTACCCTGTACACAAAATTTGACCTGCCCTGTATCATCCCTTGGTTGATCAGCTTTTTGAAAGGCTCTTCGTGCCCTATCCACCCGCGATCAAAAAGGAACATATTCCAAAACCGGGAATACAGCAAATGCCCCGTGGCATGTTCTGTTCCGCCTAGGTAAAGGTCAACCTGCCCCCAATAATCGACCACTTCTTTTTGGGCAAATGCCTGGTCGTTACCAGGGTCCATATAGCGGAGAAAATACCAGCTAGACGCTGCCCAGCCGGGCATAGTCGTCAGCTCTATGGGATATCCTTTGTAGGTCCAATCTTTCGCACGGCCCAGGGGAGGCTCTCCCGTTTCCGTAGGCCGGTATTGATCTATGGCAGGCAGCTCCAAGGGTAGCTCTTTTTCTTCGATGAGGTAGGGGAGATCATCCTTAAAATAGGCAGGTACCGGTTCGCCCCAATAGCGCTGGCGGCTAAACACGGCATCACGCATTTTGAAGTTGACTTTGGCCTTACCAAAGCCTTCCTTTTCAGCATGCTCGATCGCTTTTTGTACCGCCTTTTTTGAATCCATCCCATCCAAAATGCCAGAATTGATCATGATCCCATGTTTCTTTTCAGTGGGATCTTCCATGTCCTGCGTCCCGTCTATGACCAAACGTACAGGCAGCTCGAAATGCTTTGCGAATCGATAGTCTCGATCGTCGGATGAGGGCACGGCCATGACCACGCCCGTGCCGTATCCTGCCAAAACATAATCTGCCACCCAAATGGGGATAGGCTCTTGGTTAAATGGGTTAATGGCGTAGGAGCCGGTAAATACTCCTGTCACGGATTTCACATCCATTTGTCTTTCACGCTCGGAGCGATTAACAGCGGCATTGACGTATTCTTTTACCACTGGCTCTTGCCCGGGGGTAGTGAGCTCATCGATCCACTCGTGTTCCGGTGCTATCACCATGAAAGTGACGCCGTAAATGGTATCGGGGCGGGTGGTGAAAGCGGTCAATACCCGGTCACTTTTATCCACCTTAAATTGTAATTCACAACCGAACGATTTACCGATCCAATTGGTCTGCATATCTTTCATGGGCTCGGACCAGTCCAGGTCCTGCAAGTTTTTCAAGAGCCGGTCGGCATAAGCCGTGATGCGCATCATCCATTGTTTCATTTTTTTGCGCTCCACCGGATGGCCCCCACGCTCGGAAACACCGTCTTTCACCTCGTCATTGGCAAGAACAGTTCCTAATGCGGTACACCAGTTCACCACCGCTTCTGAAGGAAAAGTGAGCCGGTAATGTAAAAGTACCTTTAGTTGCTCTTCTGGGCTCCAGCTATTCCATTCCCCGGCTGAAAAAAGCGGCGTGTCATCATCGCATTCGGCTTGTACAGTCTCGTTGCCCTGGGCTTCGAAGAGTGCTACTAAGCTTTCTACCGGTTCGGCCTTATCGGTTTCCTTGTTGTACCAGCTATTGAAAAGCTGCATAAATATCCATTGGGTCCACCTGTAGTACACGGGTGTATGGGTTTGTACTTCTCTTTCCCAATCGAATGAAAAGCCAATATTTTTAAGCTGTTCCTTATATCGAGCTATATTTTGTTCCGTAGTAATGGCTGGATGCTGACCTGTTTGTATGGCATATTGCTCCGCAGGCAATCCAAATGAATCGAACCCAATAGGGTGGAGCACATTAAAGCCCTTTAGCCTTTTGTACCGTGATACAATATCAGAGGCAATATAGCCCAAAGGATGCCCTACATGCAGCCCTGCTCCCGAAGGGTAAGGGAACATATCCAAGGCGTAGAACTTGGGCTTGCCGGATTGATTGTCAGCCCGGTAGATGTGTTGATCTGCCCACACTTTTTGCCATTTTTTTTCTACTTCACGAAAATTGTATTCAGCCATTTCTATTTTTAAGTGATCCAACAAAACTCAAAATTAGAGAATCATTTGAATACCTGTCCACTTATTTCCCCCGAGATGTTACTCCCAGCTTTGCAAATTCGGTTCGGCTATGGATATGTTCATCGGGATACTTTGCCTAACCGCTGTAAACCGGGGATCTCCCGCCTCTAATGCGCGATATTCACTTGGGCTAAGTCCCACTTTTTCGCTGTAGATCTCGTAGTAGGCGGCTTTGGCCTCGTCTAACACTTGGATAAAGGCTTGTTGCGAGGTGCCACGGTTCGTTTTAATGGATACAACCGCTTTTTTCGGGTTTTCGCTGAGACCGGCAGCTGTACCATAATTAAGAATGAACTTTTTGATCTCTATCCGAAGCCCCTCTGCTGAATCCCAGGGTTCGTCTTCTACCAGCAGCTTGTCATGGGAGTTCAAGAGGATTTTAAATAGGTTACGTTCGTGAACAGGGTTCTGTATAGGTTGCTTTCGACTTGGTGGTAATAACAAAGTGAGGCCTTTGTCGTTTACGATAGTCGTGGTTAACATAAAGAAGATGAGCAGTAAGAAGGCAATATCCGCCATTGATCCGGGGTTGGTAATTGATGCGTGGTTTCGATGTTTTGTAGTCATAGCTTTTTGGTCTTATAATAGCCTGGGCAAGGTAAAGTCACTTCCCTAGCCCTTGTCATTCCCCTAATTTTTCTACTTTTGCAGCCGATGACCTTCTTGTATCCCAGCTTTCTTTTTGGACTTTTTGCCTTAGCGATCCCCGTCATTATCCATCTTTTTAATTTTCGCAGGACCAAGAAAATTTACTTTAGCAACACGCTTTTTCTAAAAAAGGTAAAAGAAGCCAGTAGCTCTAAGCTGAAACTCAAGCATTATCTCGTATTAGCCTCCCGTTTGCTTTTTGTTTTCTTCTTGGTCATGGCGTTTGCACAGCCGTTTATTCCTTCCAAGGAGGATCTTACATCAACTTCCAGGAATATTATTTACCTGGACAATTCGTGGAGTATGAGTAATGAAGTAGATGAAGATCTTCCTGCTTTAAACGAGGCTTCTCGGTACATAGAAAAGCTGCTGGAGATTTACCCGGAAGATGCGGAATACAAGGTGATCACCAATGACTTTGAACCTTTTTCTAACACGTTTAAAAGTAAAGTAGAAACCAGTGATTACCTCACCGAATTAAGATTCAGCGGTTCATCCCGCACGTCGGGCGAGATACTCAACAGGATCATGAATGAAACGGAAGGGGTGAATGCCGACATATACTGGATCAGTGACTTCCAGCAAACCATGTTCGAAGATGAAATGCCCCGTTTTGATAGTGCCCGGAATGTTAATTTGATCCCATTGTACTTTACTTCCGTAAATAACGTCTACATTGATTCCGTATACTTGGACAACCCGTTCCTGGTCGGGGATACGAAACCGAAACTCAACGTGATCATTGAAAACGGTGGAATGGAAGAAGTCCGTGACCTGGTCGTGAAGGTATTGCTGGAAGAAACCGAGGTGGCTACGGGGAGTGCCACCATACTGCCTGGCGACCAGGCGCTGATCACCTTTGACCTGGCCTTTGACCTTCAAGGGATCAACCGGGGTAGGATCGTATTCGAGGAATTCCCGGTCACCTTTGACAATGATTTCTATTTTACGCTCAACGCGGGCAGGAAGATCAATATCTTAGAAATAAAAGGGACGAATAGGAAGACGCACGTTGAAAACGTGTATGGCAATACCAACCTGTTCAACTTTCAAAGCTTCAACATCGCAAATTTGGACTATGGACTTATCGAAAAGGCCGATTTGGTAGTTCTCAACGGTATCCAATCCCTGGATGTTTCGCTGACCTCCCCACTAAATGCCTACCTGGAAAACTTCGGGAATTTGCTGATCATACCCACTTACCGTCCTGATGTTAATTCTTACCGGCAGGTCAATGGATTGGGTAGGGTAAGTGCGGTGGACACAGCGAGGCGGGTGGCTTTGGCAGCGCCGGATTTTGATAATCCTTTTTTTCAAAACGTCTTTGAAGAGAACAATGCGGGCATAGCCATGCCTTTGGCGACCAATACGATCGCATGGGGCAGTGACAGGACCGCTTTGTTACGCAGCCAGTCCGGGGTACCCTATCTCAGCGAAATAGACCGTGGAGGGAAAATATACCTGGTAGGCGCGCCTTTTGATCTCGATTTCAGCACATTTCAAAACCATGCCCTTTTTGTGCCTGTAATGTATCGTATGGCCGTAATGAGCTCACGTTCAGATAACAGGCTGTATTATTTTATTGATGAAGAATACATCAGTATGCCCGTAGACAGGGCCATAGGCGATGAGGTGGCCCGGCTCGAAAGAGATGAGGAAGAGCTGATCCCCTCGCAGCGTGTCATAGGGAACGACTTGCTCGTGGAGGTGCCGAAATATTTGCTTTCTGCCGGGTTTTATAACGTGACTTTGGCGGGCGACAATCTTACTTCACTGGCTTTTAACTATTCACCGGAAGAGTCAAACCTTGAGCAGCCACCAACAGAATACCTGCAAGATGTTTTTGGAGGAAACATCGATATTTTCGACACCGACTCGGCAGAAGAATTTGAAGGAGCTATTGAAAACAAATACATCGGTACCCCCTTATGGAAATATGCGATCCTTTTGGCGTTGGTATTTCTTTTGGCCGAGGTTTTATTACTACGGTTTTTACCATAATTTCATAAACATTTATGAAAATCCTTCTTAAAGCAGTTACTATTCTAGATAAAAACTCCAAGTACCATGGAAAGAAACAGAACGTACTTGTGGATAAAGGAAAGATAGTTTCTATCGGCAAGGCCGTTGATGCTGATAAAGTGATCAGTGTAAAAGGAGGTATCTTAACCCCGGGCTGGTTTGATATGAATGCCTTGTTCGGTGATCCCGGGTTTGAGCATAGGGAAAGCCTTGCGTCAGGGGTGGAGGCGGCTGTGGCCGGTGGCTTTACCGGCGTAGCGCTTATGCCCAATAATGCCCCGGTAACACAGGGTAAGAACCAGGTGAGCTATTTAACGTCTGTGAATACCCATAGTATAGCACAGGTATACCCTGTAGCCGCGGTAACTGTTGACACCCAGGGCACGGACCTCACCGAAATGATCGACTTGCATACCGCGGGGGCGGTGGCTTTTTCCGATGGAGATAAACCGCTCTGGCACGCCGACGTATTTTTGAAAGCGCTCCAGTATCTTCAAAAGTTTGACGGGCTGCTGATCGATCGGCCGGAAGATATTCACCTCAACCGCTTCGGGGTGATGAACGAAGGCCCGGAGAGCACCCTTTTGGGCATGAAGGGCATGCCGAACTTAGCCGAGGAGATCATTGTTCGCAGGAACCTTGAACTGCTCGAATATGCAGGGGGGCGCCTGCATCTTACCGGTATTTCTACGAGTAGGTCGCTAGATATGATCAAATCGGCCAAGAAGAAAGGGCTGGCCGTCACCTGTGATATGACTTCCTACCAAGTGTCTTTTGAAGATACAGCGTTGGATGATTTTGACACTAACTTGAAGGTGAATCCGCCATTTAGGTCTAAAAAAGATAATGCAAGCCTGGTGAAGGGTCTGAGAGAAGGCATCATAGACGTGATCACCTCGGGCCATAGGCCGTATGACGAAGAAAGTAAAAAACTGGAGTTTGACTTGGCAGAATTTGGGATCACTAGTTTGCAGACCGTTGCTCACAACCTGGTAGAGCTTTCTGGGAAAGTAGAAATGGAAGATGTGATGGACAAAATTACAAGAGTACCCAGGGAACTGCTGGGCATTGCACCACCGGTGATTGAGGCAGGTAACCCGGCAGAGCTGACGCTGTTAGATCCTAACCGGGAATGGACGTTGAATACCGAAACCAATCGTTCGCAATCCGCAAATTCCCCGTATTGGGGCCAGTTGTTGAAAGGTAAAGTAGTGGCCGTTTTTAACCATGGAAGGGAGTACATCGATGCATAGGGTCCCGCCATTAGTGAAAGTACCGCTAAAATATGCCGTTGTGGCGGCCGTCTTGGCAATAGCCGCGATCCTGGTGCTATTTTACACACACCGTCACCCACTATTGATCCCTATCATTTATGATTACCGTATCCTGCTCTTTGGCGTATTTATTTTCTTTTCCTTAAAAGAACTCAAGGAGGTTTATAACCAGGGGATTCTCCACTTTTGGCAAGGGCTGCTTGCAGGGATCATATTCTATATCGGTCTCGGGCTGATCGTAGGGATCTTTATTTTGATTTTCGGGAATGTTCACGAACCCTTTTTACTGGAGTACATTGAAGGCACCATTCGTGGGCTGGAATTGAACAAGGAGCAGCTTACCTCGGAGAATGTAATTACCATTACAGAAGAGGAATTCGAACGGCAGATCACGCTGATGCGCTCTACCCGCCCTTACCAAATGGCCCTGGATTATTTTATAAAGAGCTGTGTGATCGGGTTCTTTCTTACTATTCTACTGGCCGTTATCATGCGAAAGACGGATCGCTGGTCCTCGCGATCTTAATGGATGACCATTCAACCGAGGTAATGACCACGTATGCTTTTGACTTTTGAACTAAGGCATAAGAGTAATAATTTGTCATGCTGGATTTTATTACTAATTTGTCCGCCTCACATAACCTTTACAAAAATGGAAGAGTCTATAGAAAAATCGTCTACTAAACAAGTGTCTGTAAAATGGGGGCTGATCGCCGCTGTTGTTTCTATCGTGTTCTTTATGATATTGACGTTAACAGAGACAGATACCTCCCCTTGGGCAGGATGGATTGGCCTTATCCCCTTTATTATTATCGTGGTATTAGCGCATAAAGAGTTTAAAGAGGGTGGTGATGGATATATGTCGTACAGCAAGGGGTTGGCGATCGGTACATTGGTATCGCTTGTCTCTGCTGTGATCAGCAGTATCTTTCGCTACATCTATATCAAGTTTATCGATGAAGGTTATTTTGCCCGTATCGAGGAGCAAACAATTCTTCGGCTTGAAGAACAAGGTTTGAGCGACTCCGAGATAGAGCAGGCCCTTGAGATCTCATCGAATTTCACCAATCCCGAAATTAGTTTGGTTTTAGGGATCATAGGAGGTGTGTTTTTTGGATTTGTTCTATCTTTGATCATCACTGCGTTTACTAAAAACAGTAACCCGGAAGATGTGTAAAAATGACCGATGACATAAACATTTCGGTAGTGGTTCCCCTCTACAATGAAGAAGAATCATTACCGGAATTGACAGATTGGATAAGCCGTGTGATGCAAAAGCACGGCTTTACTTATGAAATAATATTGGTGGATGATGGGAGTACAGATGGTTCTTGGGACATTGTGAGAGAGCTTTCTGCTAACAACAAACATATCAAAGGAGTAAGTTTTAACCGTAACTTTGGTAAATCCGCCGCATTGAATACCGGGTTTAAAAAAGCATTAGGACAGGTGGTCATATCCATGGATGCCGACCTGCAGGATAGTCCCGATGAGATCCCTGCCTTACATGAAATGATCGCAAATGATGGGTATGACATGGTATCGGGATGGAAAAAAAAGCGACATGACCCGATCAGCAAGACCATTCCCTCGCGTTTTTTTAACTACATCACGCGCAAGATATCGGGCATCAACTTACACGATTTTAACTGTGGGCTAAAGGCGTATAAAAACCGGGTGATACAGGATATCCAGGTCTACGGGGAAATGCACCGGTATATACCGGTCATTGCCAAATGGAATGGCTATGCCAAAATTGGTGAAAAAGTAGTAGAGCACCGGGCGCGGAAGTACGGCCAGACCAAGTTTGGGCTGGAACGTTTCATCAATGGTTTCTTAGACTTACTGTCCATTATGTTCGTGTCCCGTTTCAGGAAAAAGCCTATGCACTTTTTTGGGACATTTGGAACACTTTCCTTTTTAGCAGGATTTGCCATCACGGTGTGGGTCATTGGAGATAAAATGTATCGTTTACATTACCAGCTACCCGTCAGGGATATTGTCGACCAGCCGCTGTTTTTTTTGGCGCTGGTAGCGCTGATCGTAGGTGTCCAGCTTTTTTTGACAGGTTTCCTGGCGGAGATGATGGCCTCTAAGTCGAACTCGGTCAATGAATACCTTGTGGCAGACCAGGTAGGCTTTGAATAGATGAGGCGCTACTCGGTGATCATACCCATTTATAATCGTCCCGACGAGATCGACGAGCTGCTGGAAAGCTTGACGCAGCAGGCCGCGCCACCTTTCGAGGTGATCATCGTAGAAGATGGCTCTACGCTCCGTTGCGACCAGGTTGTGGAGAAATATGCCAGCCTGCTGAACATCCAGTATTTCTACAAACCTAATACCGGGCAAGGGTTTAGCCGGAATTTCGGCTTTGAACGTGCTAAGGGTGATTATTTTGTGGTTTTTGATTCGGACTGCCTCATTCCCCCTCATTATTTTGAGACGGTAGACCGGTACCTGGACCAACAACCTTTGGACGCCTTTGGGGGACCGGATCGTGCACAAGAGGATTTTAGCATCATACAAAAGGCGATCAGCTATTCTATGACCTCGCTCTTTACCACGGGCGGTATCCGGGGTAATAAACGTCACCTGGGTACTTTTCATCCGCGGAGCTTCAATATGGGAATATCGCGGGAGGTTTTTGAAAAAACGAGAGGATATATTATCCCCAGGATGGGAGAAGACATAGAATTCAGCATCCGGATCATAGAGAAGGGTTTCAAAACGGGTTTGATTGAAGATGCTTACGTGTTTCACAAGCGTAGGACCAGTTTACGCCAGTTTTACCGTCAGCTACACTTTTTTGGCCGCGCTAGGATCAATGTGAGCCGCTTTTATCCCAAAGAGATCAAGTTGGTCCATGCGTTTCCTGCTGTATTTACCCTTGGTGCCGTTGGCTTATGGTTCTTGCCACTATTAAGCACTCCTTTTTTTTTCGTAGCTCTCGGTCTTCTTGTTTTTTACTTCTTTTTAATATTCAGCGATAGCCTGGTCAAAACGAAAAGCCTGCCTGTGGCTGTTGTAAGCATTGCCGCAGCTTTTACCCAATTGTTTGCCTACGGGGTAGGCTTTATTACCGAAGGTGTAAGGAAGTTGGTAAGGAATTAGATGGCTCGTGTGAAGAGCCAGTCCTTAACTGCGGGTTACGCGGGGAATGTAGAGATCTTGATCGACCAGCAATGGGAAAGGTGTCCTTGAAAATTAGCATTGATAGTGAAAGTTTAATTTTGGCAAGTTAAGCCATATTTTTAAGATATTTCGGGTAATGGGAGCCTCTAAATGAGCAGTATACGCGGGATTTTGTAGTTCTAAGTCCAGTTTTCATTTTCTTTTGCACGCCCAAAAGAAAACGAAACAAAAGAAAAGGGCGCCAGGAACAAAGCCCATTTTCCGCGCAAAACGCGCTACCCACCCCTATAAGCCGCTTACCCACGGCCCTCAAATGTGCCGCGCTGTTCCTGGATGTCCCCCCTCCATACGGCACTTGAATTTTCAATTCACCTAGTGCGCATTTAGCGCAGCGTAATGCGTACTTATCGAGCAATAGGATTTGTAATCCGGTGGTTCTCATTTGTGACCCATGATCATATAAAAAGATCACAAATTCGCTACGCTCAAACCATGTGATTTACTCTCTGTAGCGCACTGCTGAAATTCTTAACGCTATTAACTCAAGGTCGGTGGAAGAACCCCGAAATTCATAATAATTCGGTCAAATTTGAGGTTTTCTATTCCAGTAGGCTGGTAAAGGTGTTAAATGGTACTATTTTTCCCCACCTTCTGCGTATGGTGATTCACAAACCGTACCAGGCTTTCTTTTACCTCCTCCCGGTTATTCCAGAATTCCCGGCTAAACACGGCGGTGAAGCTCCATTTCTTTTTGCTAAGGGTAAAAGGAGTGTACACATGAGAATCTTTCACGGATTGCCCTTGGTAATAGATATCATCATCAGTGAGGATAAGACCGATGTAGCCTAGATCGTTCTTAATGGTGATATCTGAAAAAGGAAGCTCTTCAACAAACGTGAACTCGTCAAAATTACCGGACGACCATTGCTCCAGTTGATTTTTAAGGTACCATTCTCCTTGATGTTTGGCAGGTAATGTTGGGCTAGGTTTGAATTTGCCCTTAGAAACCTCTAAAGCAAATTGAAGGTATTCTTTTAATAGTTTTGGGCCTTCGTTCTTAGCGTCTTCTACCTTTAGTTCCTGTGGCCTAATACTGCTTACGATCATAATTTTTTCCCGGGCGCGGGTTATGGCTACATTGAGCCTGTTTTCCCCATTTTCTGCGTTAAGGCTCCCGAACTGCATGATCATTTTTCCCTTTGGGTCGGGTGCATATGCCGTAGAAAATATAATAATATCCTTTTCGTCGCCCTGTACATTTTCTATGTTTTTAACAAACCAATGGCCTGGAATGGCCTGGCCTGAATCTAAGACCTTTTCATCAAGCACATCTAAAATATGCTGCTGTTGTTTTGCATTGAAAGTCACCACGCCTACCTCTTTGCCGGGTTCCTTTTCCAGGATGTCCATGAGCAGGTCAACTACTTTCTTAGCTTCTACCTTGTTGATGTTATTTTCCCAAGTACCATTTACTTTGATGTAGCTAATGGCTGGCTCAGCTTTATTGACCACATCGTAATCAGGTAGCAGCCTTAGGTTGCCTTCATAAAAATGCCGGTTGGAGAAATCGATCAGGTCCAATGACTTGCTCCTGTAATGCCCTTTAAGCTGAACGGACATTAGGTGTTGCTGTGCGAGTTCCAGCAGGGAGTCTAACTCTAAGGCCGGTACATCCTTTTCAGCCTCATCGTCGAAACGTACCTGGTAAAGGTCGCTGGGCCTGAGCTGTTTATCATCCCCGGCGATCAGCAACTGCCTGCCGCGGTACATAGCAGGGATGCCCCTCTCTACAAAGCACTGCGACGCCTCGTCAAAGATCACCAGGTCGAACATCGTTTGCATCGGGAATATAGCCGATACAGACTCGGGGGAAGCCATCCAGCAAGGGACCAGGTCAAAGAGCTCTTCATAGTGTTCGGCGATCAATTTTCGCAGTGGCCAGATCCGTTTTTTCTTGGTCACTTGGTGTAAAAGATCGCGGTAGGTGACCATGTTGTTGAGACGGTTGTATTCTGCATGCTCGTAGGTGCGCTCCCGGGCGCGCAAGAGCAACATCTCGTTACTGATCTGCATTTTTTCCCGTACACAGTTCTGTAGCTCCACCACCATTTTCATGAATTTACTGGATGAGACAGTTCGTAATACAGGGTATTTGGTCTCGATGTGCTCTATCCATGCCAGCCTTAAGCTATTTTGGAATAACGCTTCTACCTTCTCCGGCGTGGCATCAGGTAATTCGTCCATTACTTTATCCACGGACTTTTGCTCATGGGTAAGCATGTCTTGACGGAGTTTGTCAAACTCACAAAGGGATTCGAAGTCCTTTCGCAAGGTCTTTTTCATCTCGTCAATGATCCCGGCATTGTCTATGACTTTTGCGATTTGCCCCTCCGTCAGGTAAACGAGCCACTGTGTTTTGCGGTCGGGAATACCTTTTATCAGCTGGTAGATAAGTTCCAGCTTATTACGGAATTCGATAAAGGAGAGCTTTTGTACATTAAAAAGCTCTTTGAAATTCCTTAAGGAAGTAAAGATGAGCTTGGCTTTTACCGCCAACTTCATAATGTAGAACCAATTCTGGAAGTGGATCTTTTCATACCGCCCGGGGATCTCCGTGATCCAATCGATATTTCGGAGTTTGGTGATATTATGCTCTAAGTTCAGCCGGTTGTCAATCTTTTCTACCATGAGGTTCAGTCCTTCACGGTTCTGCTTGAGGTGATTATCCAAAAGGACCCGGCGCATAAAGGATTTGTCCTTTGAAAAAAGCTTCCATTGGATCAGTTTTAGAATGCTCCTGCGCGCGTCCATATTCCGCTGTAGGGTTTCCTGGAATTTCCCCAGCATATCGGACGGTAGCGACATTTCTGGTCCTGCCCCTTTGTAACACTCCATCAGCACACGCTCCATATTGGCTAGCCAGAGTACGCTAGTATCGCTGTCGGGGTAGGCTACCATGTGTTGGAACAGCCGGTAAGCCTGTTCATTTTTCAAGATCCCCAACATTTCTATGATAAAATCGCGCCGGCTTAAGAAAAACTCACCGTCTTCCAGGGACAGTCTTTCCCCGATTTGCTCTTCTATGCGATCACCAATCTCTTTTTGATAGGCCGGGATATCGTCCAGTGCATCTAATACGGCTCGTTCTTCTGTTACGCCATAGTTGGTGAAGGACCTACGATCCTTCCAAGGATAGCCGGGTGCGCTAAGACGTAACGAGTACTCGGTGTAATCCCTAAGTTTGCCGGAAAATTCGTGGATTTTGTCAAAATGAAACCAGGTATACTCCTGTTTGAAATTGACGGCAGGCGCTTGGATGTCCGATGTAAGGTAAAGCTCTTTTACAGATAGGCCGCATTCTGATTCATCGAACAAGGCAAACTTAAATTCTTCCAACTCCGTGGTCACCTGGTCGATCCGCCGGCTCGTTTGTAAAAACTTCCGCTCAAGCTGGATACTGTCCAGGCCGTTGTTCCTCATCTTATACTCGTCGATACGGTGCACCTGGCGAGCGATCTTCTTGTAGATCTCTTTCCTGTCGTTCCTGAAATCGTGGACCAACCCTACAAAATCGGTCATATCGATTTCATGCATTCGCCCATAGACCACGTCCAGCGCCGCTCTTTTTTGACAAACTACCAATACCTTTTTACCCAAGGCGATATGATCGGAGACTAGGTTGCAGATGAGCTGTGATTTACCCGTACCCGGTGGACCTTGCACTACCAGTGAGTTCCCCTTGGTAATGGCTTTTAGTGCATTTTCCTGGTGGGCATCCATTTTAAATGGGGTGATCATTTTTTCTTCGTCCACCGTATCCAGGAAAGAGAATTTCCGTTGCCCGGGTTGATCCTCGGGTTCTATCAACGTACGCTCTGCAAAGAAATCGTCAATATCATGGGCTGTATTGTCTTCGATCAGCTTAAGATAATCTGGCACAAGTTGTGACCCAGCCTGCGGGAAGATGCCAAGTACTGCTTCCGGGAACATTTTTAACTCCCCGTTTGCATGTTCTTCTTCAAATTCCGGTTTATTATATTCCCGGAAAGAGTGTAGCGCATCTTCAAAATTTTCCCGGTTAAAATTGATCTCTACCGGGCTTTCTTTGAGTAATTGGTAGAGGCTGGTACGGAATACCGTACTGTCATCGTCAAAATCCTCGAAGGTCCGGTCCAGGAAATCATCGGTGAGGTTGATCCCATTGTAATGTGAATAGGCCAAAAAGAAGGACTTGTTAAAGGTGACGCCCTCTTCCACGCGGGGCACGAGCAGCCATTGATCTTTCTGAATTTCCAGGCTTACGGGGAAGAAAAGCACAGGACATCGAGCAGAAGTACCATCGCTAAACTTACCCTTTACAAAGGGCCAGCCTACATAAAGATCTTTTGAACCCCTTTCTTCTTGGATAAATTTGTCCACTCGTTGCAGTTTCTTTAACCGGCGACTGACTAGGTTCGTATCTTCGTGGCGGCTGTCCATGACCGGGCATAACACCTTTTTCCGGCCAGCTACGAGGTGTTCTATTATGGAAAAGGCCCCGGTAGCGTCAGTGATGAAATTTAGCGCGTAAAGGTCTAAGAATTGATCTGCGCTCAACTTTCTTAACATGAGTGAGCGATTATTCCCGGAGAGGTTTGTCAGCCTTTTAAGGTACGATTTGAGCACTTCGTGCATAAAAGTGGTTTAGATCATCGGTAATTTGAACGTGCAATATGCTAAGATCTTCGGAATATCCATCCACCGGAAAACGTCATCTCGGCGCTAAAATTATATTCCTCGTGACACCGTTGTGTTCGTACGCGCATTAATTCAGCTAAATTACACCAAATATCAAGAATTAGAACCGGATGTAAGGTTCGATCCGTGCCAACGTTAGCGAGTCTACGGTATGTAGGGCCTTAAGATCTTCCATACCCGTGAAATCACCATGCTGGAATCGATAAGCGGTAATAGACCGGGCCACTTTTGCATTAATGTAAGGATGTTTCTTCAGCTCGTATTCATCTGCACGATTGACAAAAATCAACCGTGGACTAAAACCGGTGGCAATGAAAGCGAGTGTATCCAACTGGGCGATCACCGAGTCCTGTAAGCCATACACTTCTTCAAACTGCGTTGTCGATACAAATCCGCCTAGGATGTCTCGATATTTGATGATCCGCTTAGAGAGCACCGATCCGATGCCCCTGATCTTTTTTAATTGGCTCGTATCCGCCGTGTTAATATCAAACCGGGCCAGGGTATTTTTCCTTTTAAAATGTGTTTTTCGGGCCGGGCTATTTGTGTTGTTGAAAGCTTTTTTAGCCGTATTCCTTACCTTGTAATTATACTCCTTTTTTTCCTTCGGCTTGGGCTTGTAGTGGGTAGTACTATCATAATAGGCGTAGGCATTAATTTCTTCTAAAAGGCTATCTAAGATCAATTGGTCCTGCGCCGATAGATCTTGATTGGGAATGAAATACTTCAATCCGTAATTGCCTATCGAGATAAGCAACAAGATCGATATCAAAATTACGAAGCCATTCGCTTCGGTTTTGGAAAGCTTGAGAACGCTGTTGATCCAAAAATAAAATCTATTCATAGGGGGTGTTAAGTAATCAATAATAAGTTTCATTTTAGAAACTGCCAATAAGAAACAGGAAATTCTATAACTGCTTACCCGAAAATGCATTAATAGTTCACAGTGTGGATAGGAGGGGGTGCATTCGGCTTGCTAGTCATGTGTATCTAAGGCCCAGGCTTGATGGAATTTCCCATAGTATAGCCTTACCCCGAATACTAAAAGTGATTCCTAGGAAATGTAAAACCTACCTGATTTTGATCACTCGTAATCACAGGATTGAAGCACAAAATCGATTGGAAAACACTTTCCTCGCTACCTGGGGCAACTGCAAGGAGGCGTTTGACCGTAATGGCTTTGATACGTATCATGGCTGGGACTGATTTTTGTCAGTTTGCACCCTCAACCATATGATTATGTTTGGGTTTGTAGGGTTGATTGAAAAGTTATTGACCTGCCACTATGAGCGGTAAAACCTTAAAAAAACGCTCAAATTGAGAAAAGTTCTCCCATTAAGGTTGAAAAGTCTAAAACAGAACCATTTTAAATAATCAATCTGTTTTTAAACAAATCAGATAGTAATTAACTTTGTTGGCGATTTTAGTAGTATGGTAAATTCTTTCAAAGCATTAGGAGCCACATTTAAAGATACACCTCTCTTAGTACGTGAAAAATTAGCTTTGGATGAAAGCTTGGCCAAGCGGCTATTGGTATTCATCAAAGATTTCACCCAAGCTACGGATGTACTTGTCCTTAGTACATGTAACCGTACTGAAATTTATTACAATCACCAAGACGATCTGAGTGATGACCTCTTGAAAGGGCTATGCCTCATTCGAGGTGTGGAATACCAAGAGGTGGTCAACTATTTCCGTTCTTATACAGATGCTTCTGAAGCCGTGGAGCGCTTGTTCGATGTATCCCTTGGCTTGGAGTCACAAGTGGTGGGGGATCTGCAGATCATCAACCAAGTAAAAAATGCCTATCAATGGAGTGCAGATGAGGACATGGCAGGCCCTTTCTTGCATAGGCTTATGCATACCATCTTTTTTTCTAACAAAAGAGTAGTACAGGAAACACCTTTCCGGGACGGAGCAGCATCCGTTTCTTACGCCACTAAGGAGTTGGTAGAGGAGATTATGGCGGATATCGCTAATCCTAAAATTTTAATCCTGGGATTAGGTGAGATTGGTTACGACGTCTGTAAAAATCTTATGGACTCACCTTTTGATGTAATGGTGGCGAATAGGACACGATCTAAAGCTGAGGCTGTTGCATCCGAATGTGGGTTTAAAGTGATCCCATTTGAGTCGGCTCTAGAATACCTGGACAAGGTGAATGTAGTGATCTCGTCCATTGCGACTGAAACTCCTTTCATCACGAAGGATATAGTCACAGGGCTAGACATGCATTCCTACAAGTTTTTCATAGACTTAGCTGTACCCAGGAGTATTGATCTGCAAGTAGAAGAGGTACATGGCGCATTAGTTTACAATATAGATAATATTCAAAATAAGGCTTCCGAGGCCTTAGACAGGAGAATAGCTTCTATCCCACAGGTGAAAACGATCATAGCGGAAGCTATGGTAGATTTTGAAGACTGGTCCAAAGAAATGATCGTTTCTCCTACGATCAAAAAGCTTAAAAATGCCCTTGAGGAGATCCGAAAAGAAGAACTCGCACGTTATCTCAAAGATGCTACGAACGAAGAGGCCAAAATCGCAGAGAAGGTAACCAAGAGCATGATGCAAAAGGTTATGAAACTCCCTGTACTTCAACTGAAAGCAGCCTGTAAACGTGGAGAAGCAGAGACCCTGATCGATGTGCTGAGCGACCTATTCGACCTTGAAAAACAGTCGACCTACGTCAAAAAATAAAGCAGGCATCTCATCCCTATAAGTTTTTATACAAATCAAATTTAATGAGCTTCAGTTGCTCATCATGAACAGGGCGCTTTTCGTTGCTGCCTAATCATATCACTTATGGTAAAGAAATTATCTTGTATTGTTTTGCTCCTATTGTCAATTCCCGTTTTTGCCTGGGGACCTACCGGCCATCGGGTTACTGGGAAGATTGCCGAAGCCTATTTAACGAAAAAGGCCAAAAAGAAACTGGACCAGGTTCTGAAAGGAAAATCACTAGCCGAGGTCAGTACCTGGATGGATGAGATCAGGTCAGATGATCAATACGATTATACGCACGATTGGCATTGGGTGACTGTACCCGATGGAATGACCTACGAACAAGCAGAAAAAAATCCCAAAGGTGATGCCATCGCTACCATTGAAAGGCTGATGGATGAATTAGAAAAGGGGGGCTTGTCACCTTTACAAGAAGCGGAACATGTGATGATACTCGTGCACCTTATAGGCGATATCCACCAACCCTTGCACGTGGGTACGGGTGAAGATAGGGGAGGGAACGATGTGAAAGTGAAATGGTTCCGCGCCGAATCCAACCTTCACCGCGTATGGGACAGCGGCATGATCGACCATAAAAAGTACAGCTACACGGAACTTGCCGAGATTGTAGACAAAACAACAAAGCAAGACATAGAAAAATGGCAGGCAGCCACTGTCCGTGATTGGGCGGAAGAGTCCAAAGCACTTCGAGAGCAAGTATATGACCTACCGGGGGACAAAAGCATGGGCTATAAATATGTATACCATAACTGGGAAACCGTGGAGTTAAGGCTTCTGCAGGCCGGGGTGAGGCTGGCCGGGGTACTGAATAAGATTTATGGGTGATTGAGTTTGAGGCGGTTGGGTTAATAAGTTGGGTCGCCCTTGGAAACTAGCTTTGGCAGGAAAACGTTTAATTTTGTCAATTAAGGCCTATATTCTCGATATTTTGGATAATGCGAACCTCGCAACGCGCTATCCAGCCTCTAAAGGACGCTTCCCCACAGGACTCAAATGTGCTGCACTGTTCCCGGATGTCTCGCTTCCATACGCCACTTGAATTTTCAATGATACCATAGGTCATTGGTTATTGAACATAACAATATGATTAAGTCGTCAATAACCAATAACTTATTAGCCTAATACCTAAACCTCCTCGCGGTAGTAAAACTTCTCATTCACATAATCCAGTACAATCGTAAAATCCTTTAGCAAAGCGGATCCAATAGAGCCTTTGGCATGCTCCATTTCTCTTTTGCTGAAATCCCGTTTTACTACGAAATAGGGCGTGTTTATTTTCATATTTTCAAATATCAAGGAACTCTTGTAGCCACGGTAGCCTGAAATACCACCATTTAGTCCTTTCCCTATACCACATCGTCTTACACGGGCGCTGGGGAGTTTTTCTTCGTTTTCTCGGACGAAAAGCAATACCTCTCTCGACGACCCCGTATCAATGTGAAAAAATCCGTGGGTACTCTCGTTTGTGGTGATCTTGTAGTCCATTTTGATATAAGGTTTGGTATCTTTTAGTAGCAAGTCCATGGAACTGTAGTCCTCTGGAGGCCGGTAGAAATCAGGCTCGGTGAGTGTGATCATCTCGTTTTTGTAATCGATCGTAACGACAAACCGGCTGAAAATCTGGTAGCCGATGATGCCATGTATTTTGGTTTCACCATCATACGGGAAAAAATACCGGCCATTGGTGATCAGTATACTGATCCCTTTCCCTAAGACATCCCCCAATTGAACCGTGTTATCGAGAGATATATCGGCAGTTTTACTGCGGTTTCGTCCGTATCCATTTAAAAATGCTTTTTGTTCTATGCATTCAAAGGTCTTCCTAAAGTTGTTCCCGAATAAAACTACCGAACGTCCCCCCGTGTCGAGTACCAGGTTGACTTCCGTATCGGTGTTGATCTTGACCGGGATGATCACTAAGTCATTGATGAGCTTAAACTTGATAGAAGTCTCAAGTTTGTCATTCATAAAGTTAAAACCTTTGTAATCTTTCGCTATGGAAAATTGGCAAGCACAAAAGGCAAGCAGCATAAGGGCGCACCACGACCGTCGTGGCATAAGCCCGTTGTTATTGGATGTAAACATGTTGTTGTTATTTGACCTACTTGAACTTAGCGCACTTTTTTATAATCGACATCCCCCAAATGGGTGGTTTTTAGTCATTTATAAAATCCCCTGAAGCCAGGGTCTTCATCGTTGATCAATTGAGGTTGACTGTAATAAATCACAAGTCCTTTGATACCGGTTTCAATTCCATTTAATTAAGCGTACCCATCGCACCTCTTACGTCTAAGGCGCAATTCACCGCGCGGTTGGTTCCCCTTTAGGGATTTAGGGGTGAGCGCGCTGGCTTTAGCTAAACGGCATTGATACCGGTTTGATTTCCTGTTGTGGATAGCACCGATAGTATTGGTGGTGATAGGAATTAGACTAAAAATATCGAAAATGATGAAGCAGGGTTGAAATTTCTTTACCCTTTGCAGGAATGCGGGGTGTGATCTTCACCATGATCAAAAATAAGAGTAGCTTTGTGCACTTTTATGACTGCCGCCAGGGAGGTTCATGAATGGGCGCCACCAATCTTAAAATGACGTATGACTGACTTTTCGAAAAACAGGACAAGAGAATCAAGGGCCGCGATAGAGCGGCTGTACATTACCATGAGACAACTTTTTATCCGTGGTAGCTACAAGCCCATGGGGGTGTCTGGAAAGTCGCTGATTGAAGCATTGTTAGTGCTAGAACCAGAGATCTACGGCTCCATTAAAGACCCGGAAAAAGTTGAGCTTGACGGCCTTCTTTATGTTATGGAACGCCTCCCGGATGGGATAGAAGAATGCCGTTTTATCAAATTGGTTTCCCGCGAAGGGTTTGAAGAGGCAGGTTACGAGCCTATAGTACCTCCCAAAAGGAGAAGAAATTGCTTCCGGGTGGACAAAAACCGTATGTACATAGAGATGACCCGGGGAAGAAGTGATATCTATGATATTTTAACCCACCTTACCTTTCTTTATATCGAGAGTGACAAGATCAAAAACAAGGCCCTAGATCAAAAAGGAAGAATTTCAGAAGACTGGCTCAAGCTTAAAGAGGTGGTGAAGTTAGAGGAGTCCGAGGGAGAATTTGATGAGAAAAGAGCAGCGGTCTATTTGAGCAACTTTTTAGGGAGGACGGTCCATGAGACCCAAGAAGGAGTGCGCAAGTTCGATAAAGGCAACACAAAACACAGCCTTTACCACATTATTTATTGGCTAGGGCGGATTGCTATTGATGAGGCTATCAAAAATTTGGATAAGGAGATCTCCTTTTCTTCAAACTTGCGGGATTCTATTGGGCGGCATATCTATGGAGAAGAGTGGGCCTCGAAAATTAAACGGTTTTTGTTTGAAAAGCAGTGGTCACAGCGGCCTATTCATGTGATCAGTGCCAATTTGCACAGCATTCTCAACACGCTTTATGGCTTTGCCGCGCTAAAGGATCATTCTTTTGATACGATTGAGCACTTGGCCATTGAAACCAGCCAGGACCAGGAAAAACAATTGCAAGCCACGATCAAGGAGTATGCTGCAGACCATGGTATGTATGGTATCGATGATCATACCGGCACAAACCTGTCCGTGCAGATCTTTGACCTGGACCCTGTGGATGCTGCACATCTATGCCCGGAGCTAAAAGGGGCCACGCTAGGAGAAGAAAGGCCGGTACTGGTGGTCATGGACTACGCTTTTGGAGAACAAGCCTACGAGTGTATGGATGAGCTATTGAAACCATTAGAAATAGAAGGCTCTAGTCATACTTTTAACATACGTTCAATATCCGTTGTAGGCAAAGCAGGCATTCTCAAAGGCGATAAAGGCGATATTATGATCCCTACAGCACATGTTTTTGAGGGGACGGCTGATAACTACCCATTGGAGAATGACTTTACCAGCGATGATTTTAACGTGTACGATCACCCGGTGTTTGAAGGTCCGATGATCACGGTATTGGGCACGTCGTTACAAAACAAAGACGTCCTCAATCATTTTGTTACGTCCACCTGGAATGCGGTTGGGCTGGAGATGGAAGGGGCGCATTACCAAAAAGCCATACAGTCTGCGGCAAGGATAAGGCTCAGCATCGATAAGAATGTAAAAGTCAGGTATGCTTACTATGCCTCGGATAACCCGCTCAAGACAGGAAGTACCCTTGCTTCCGGTAGCCTGGGGCTTGAAGGGATCAGCCCTACGTACCTGATCAGTGTAAAGGTGTTGGAAAAAATCCTAGGGGCTGGAGCGTAGGTAGAAGTAGGATTGGTGCCCGGTGCATGTACTGTGACGGTTAAACTGTTTTTCACCTAGTGCGCATTTAGCGCAGCGTAATGCGTACTTATCGAGCAATAGGATTTGTAATCCGGGCGTTCTCGTTTGTACCTCATGATCAAATAAGTGCGTCTTTGTAAACCAGCTTTGATAGTAAAACGTTTGTTTTTTGCAAGTTAGGCGGCATTTTAAAAATGTTTCGTGTGGTTCGATCCTCTCAATGAGCAGTTTAAGCGGGATTTTGTGGTTCTAAGTCCAGTTTTCATTTTCTTTTGCCCGCCCAAAAGAAAACGAAACAAAAGAAAAGGGCGCCAGCAACAAAGCCCATTTTCCGCGCTAAACGCATTATCCAACCCCTATAGGCCGCTAACCCACGGGCTTCAAATGTGCCGCGCTGTTCCTGGATGTCTCCCCTCCATCTATTTTTTTGCCTACTGCCTTTTGCTGACTGATCGAGAGCTTCCTAATACCACAGATATCATTCGTTATGTAGCCCCTGTCAATTAACGTGTGACGGGACACTAGTTCTATATTTTCACATTCAATTATTTGACAGACAGGTATTTAGCTAAAAATGAGACCGTTGGGTATCCTCATCAAAAACGAAAAAAAACTTCTCTATCGTCATTCCTTGCAGCCTGTGTGTTGGGCTAGGCGTGACAAGGAATCTGTGAAGTCGTGAAACGAAAACC
>JANQLQ010000124.1 GCA_028280565.1 Fulvivirga sp. | reverse complement strand
CGCTTCACGACTTCGCAGATTCCCACGTAGTGATCCCAATGGGGCTTGTCACGCCTAGCCCAACGCACAGGCTGCAAGGAATGACGATGTTAGAAAGTTAGGGAATGACGTTCTTAGGTATAGGTTTTGGATGGATTTAGAACAGGATGTGGATCACCCCTCTTTTGCCTACTGCCCTTTGCCGATCGCTGACTTAAACTTGACTGGTCATTCCAAGATTAGCCTCTATTTACTGGATTAAGCACTTGCCCAGCTTGAATTTTTAAGAATTTCAAATTCTCTTCCCACCCCGTAAAACGATAATCTTGAAAGTAAGGAAAGTTGGTCATTACGGATCACACATTTTTTCATGTGATGTATTGAGAAGTTTTATGGGCTTGAAAATATACGGATAGATTTGGTATTACAAAGATCTTTAGCCTCACTGGTTCAGTTCATGGACTGGGAAAAATCTCCTCTTAAATGACCCCTAAAAATCAATTGTAGAACTGATCTTACGGAAAGCTTCGACCTTTCAGTTAACCACAATGATTTCATACGTCTTAAATTCTAAATTCGAAGAAATCGGCCTGATCTCCAAACGAAAGTCATGTAAGACATCTTGAAATTCCTGTTGCTGATAGCCCGAACGCATCACGATTGCCTTGGGCGGTGTTATGACATCCTCTGTAAGGTACACCTTGCTGTAACCATTCAGAAGACCCGGAATCTCGGAGATCGTTGTTTCGTAGTTTTCTTCAAGATTGATAACACGCGCCTCCGTATGGTAGCGCAGGTAGCGTATGAACGCTGTCGGACCTAAAGATATAATTACATCCTCCCCTGAGGCATTCTCCACGAGCCAACGTGACTTCATCGTGTTATAATCATATTTTGCATCCTTTAATAAGTTGATTCCTCCCACATAATTGTGTACCACTAGAACCACTATTAAAAGTAAGCTCACCGGTGTTTTGGATAAGAACTTAGCGGAATTGACCAAGACTACAAACAGCCAAAGCAAAGGGATTTGCACCATGAACCAGGGCTCATTGGAGGTAGGATCCATAACAAGAAGGAATAGCGCATAAGCCCCTACCCAGGCCATAAGTATAATGACGGGTTCCGATATTTCATGAGATTTTGTGCGAACCTTATGCTTAACAGAGGCAACAACGAGATAAACAACGGCCGCTGCAATAACAAACGTGGTAATATAAAGAAACATAAGCTCCCAGGTTACTTGGTTGTTGAGATAAAGCTCTTCTACCAATACTTTGTCTACAAGCTTTAGCTCCACAAAGTCTACGATCTCCGCTACACTATAGACCCACAAAGTAGAAACGATGTTAGAAGCCACCACAAAAACAGACATCAATGGGTTACCCGTAGGAGCCGGCACACCGCCAGTCAAATAATATAGAAAGGGCGCTTCTATGTAATTAGCCAATGTGTAGATCAAGACTATCGACAATAGGACCAGGGTACCCGTTCCGGCATAGAAGATGACCGCATCCTTCCACCATCTTCTAAGCACAAAAACCAATGGAAAGCAAAGAAATATAGGTATAAAATTAGGTTTGTAAAAAAGAACTGCTAGCGCACTGATCAAGATAATTTGGCCCAAGCGCCGGGAACTTCGGTCATAGTTAAGAAATTCTCTCAGTGCTAGCAGTAAAAAAAATAAAGAGAGGATGTACAATTCAGCCTCCATGGAGTACCTCCAATATTGGTACGAGAACAATACCAAAAGACCTAGAAAAATCCCAGCATTTTTGTTAAACTTGAACAATGATGTGGACATTTTGTAAACTAGCAGGATGACAAGAACAGAAAAGAACATGCTCAAGACACACATGAAAAGGTAGGCATCTACTGCCGGGAAAATGAGCGTAATCGTTGAATATAAAAGTTTGCAAAAGGGCAGGTATAACATAAACCTTGGGTTAAAAAAACCGTCAATCGTCCCGTCCCTCACAATTTGGGCATACCAAAATGCATCATCGGCCTCCACCCTGTTGTTAGGAAAAGATACAATAAAAAACAACAGCATAACCGATGAAGCAAAAAGTTTAATTGAAATATTATATTTTAGAATTGATTTTTTCAATATTTATAAATTGCGTTTCGAAGATATTAATCATTAAATAAATAATGATGAATTGGTCATTTTTTTTTACCCTTAATCAAAGAAGACATACTATCCTGCAAGTAGCCATCGGTTTACTCTTCTGTCTGACTCCCATCTTTATTAACTTACCTTACAAGATAAACCTGTATTTGGCATGGGAAGGAGCTTACCGGATGTCCATAGGACAGATGCCCTTTCGTGATTTTGGCATGCCCTTGGGCTACGGTTTTTGGATCATCCCTTCGATATTCTTTAAAATATTCGGTCCCTGGATGTCTTCCTTGATAAAAGCCCAAGCTTTTATCAATGCCCTTTCATTAGTGTCTTTTCATTACATTTTAAAAGCACTGAAGGTCGATAATTCTCTCCGCACCATAGGGATCTTGATTTTCTGCATATCCTATATTTTCATTCATTTCTGGCCATGGTATAACCATACTGTCTTTATGTATGAGTTAATAGGCATGGCTCTATTACTCAACAGTGTTACCCAAAAGGGCTACAAGAGGTACTTACTTCTCGTACTGTCAGGGGTTATGATCTTCCTTTCCTTCTTTACCAAACAAGATATTGGGGGATTGGCTTTTTTATTCGGGCTTATTATCGCCACTACAAGCGCTATTTATGAGAGGGATGTCAGGGTTGTCGTATTTTTTTTAGGAGGGTTTATCTTGGCATTTGCCTTATTTGTGCTTCCTTTACTGCAATACGATTTTTCATATTGGTTCAATTTTGGACAGCCGCCGCATTCCAGCCGGATCTCCCTTATGGATTACCTAGACGACACCTTCGGCGTTGGGTCCAACCTTATACGAGTCTACCTCTTGCTGATCTTCGTACGGATCTTCATGCTACTCCAGTCGGATCTCAAAGCGTTCATCAATGACAAACATCAAGTCTTATTGGTCTTAGTAACACTGGGGTTCGTGGTACAAGCCCTGCTAGCCCAGGTAACTTCTTACATCCCGGCTAACGCACATTACTACTACCATAGCTTCGCCGTAGTTTTTTTGCTGTCAAGTGTAAAAATAGAAAAATATCTCTATCAACCCGTATCACTCTTGGTAATCTGCGCACTTATCGTCTTTACGTGGTCCAATGATTTTTGGAAGTATGGCCGCCGGATCGTCAACCGGTTAAACCCGACGAAAGAAGTATTGGATTACAGCCGTGTTTCCAAAAAGACTTGGATCATTAAAAATGACACACTTAAAAGAGATCGTTCAGATTGGGTAAATCCACCCTACAAAACTTTTGATAATGTTACCCTACCCAAATCTACCGTAGAAGGCATAGGTCGGTTAGTAGGTACCTATAAAGGCAAAAAAGATCTTAAAGTCCTGAACATGACGGAGCTGCCTCAGTTAGCCCACGAGCTCGGGTATGAACCTTTAAAGGGCGCCGAGCAGCCTTTATGGTATCATCAGAGTGTCGCCTTTTTTGACAGGGAGGTAAGCACGATCTGTGATAACATAAGCAAAGAACACTATGACCTGGTCCTTTTTGAGATCATCCCTGAGCTAAACCGGTTCTACCCCCCGGACGTGTTAAGTTGCGCGAAAGAGAATTATGAATTAGAAGATAGGTTCCTAGCGCCCCGCAGCCCTGAAAACGCCTTTATAGAAGTATACCGGAAAAGATAGCCCGTAGCTACTCTACATCTTCCAGTTTCACGCCTATTAGCTCTTCTATATTGATCTCGGCGATCCTTAGCTCTGCCTGGGCCCGGATCTTGTTATTCTGTTCATTATTGTACCGTTCCAGCGCGGTGTTATACACTTCCAAGTCAATTTCACCGTTGGTAAAGCTTTCTTCCGCGATCAAAAACCGGCTGTAGGCGTCTTCGGTCGTTTCGGTCTGTATCCTCATGATCTCCTTGTTTTGTAAGTAGATCTCGTATCTCCTGAGCACCTCGGCTCTTACCAATATTTTTTGTTGGTTTATATTGGCCTCGGCAATATATACTTGTTCCCTTCTTTTTTTGGTTTCGAGCGGGATATTGACAAACATTCCTACGCTCACCGTGGCACTTAAGTTGTAAAGGGGAAAAAATCGGTTTGTTTCTTCCTCTCTTCCCTCAATAATGATATCATTGACGTTACCTACCGCCCTTAAGTTATCCAGGAAAGACCACCGGGCTTGCTGCATATCGAATTCGGCAGCGTTCCTCTGGTGAAACAGTACCCTGTTGGCAGGGCTGTTCTTCCACGCCAGCTGGACGAGCTTCTCTTCAAAAGAAATATCTACCGCATTTTCAGGTAGAATAATGCTGTTGTAATCTACCTGCTGTGCGTAGGTGCCTACCACCGAACAGCATACTGCAATGAAGAGGAAAACAGTTAAGAATTGTCTCATGGTGCTTTATTCGTTATAATTTCAAATTCCAATCATTACCCACCGGCAGGATATCGCCGTCTCTTTAACTAAATTATAAGGATTATCCTGGACCCTAATAGATCCAAAAATAAATACCGGCATACAGGCAGATACATTTTGCCGCGAATATAGTGATTTCTTATGAACTTCAGGAAAGACCACCACCTGTTACTCAAGGTCCTTTAAACGAACAAAAAGAGCTAAAACAGAAAATACAAGATAATCCATGGGCCTCAAACTCATAGCAAACTGCGTAAAATTAGCAATACAAAGAGCAAAAAACGCAGCGATAAATGCGCCGTAATAATTTCGGAGTTCGGGGTCGCTTATCCTGTAATAGCTGGTAACTGCATAGACCAGCGCTATAAATAAGAGCGCCAGCTCTATGACCAAACCTATCCAACCCAATTCCAGCGCAGTTCTCAGGTAGCCACTATCCGGGGGAAAACCTGCCAAAGGATGGCTTGGGGAATACTTTACGCCTATGTCTTCCGTAGTGCTTGGCCCACCTCCTAGCGGATTCTTGTATATGTACGGTTGGATGTTAACCCTATTCCGGGTCCTCACGTTCATAGAAGGATCATCATCTCCTTTGAATGTGGATCGGAGCCGATTGATGGGGGCGCTATAAAAAGGGCCAAAATATAATCCTAAGAAAATGACGGCAAGAAAACAGGAGAAAAGTATTACCCGTTTATTGTCCATGTTCATTAAAAAAAACAAGGCAAAGCCAAGCGGGATCATGGCTGTAGCGGTCCGTGTTCCCGAATATGTCATGCCTAAGATCATTAGGACCCCTCCTATTGCTAAAATCACCTTAAGAACAGGATTTATCTTTGGATTCAAACAAAGTATAAAAGAAATTATGGCCACATAACTCATGAGCATGCCATACTGGGTAGGGCCTGTCTGGAAAGACCAGATACGAATGTTTCCAAAGATCACCAGCAAGTTTACTCTTTCGGGGTTCGAGTAAAGCCATGCCCGCTCAAAAGCCGGGAGGCCAAAGTAGTATTGGTATATACCATAGAGCGCGGATAGTATGGAGCAGCCTAACATCGTACCCAAATACAGGTGAACATCTTTTTTTTCCTTAAAAAACTCTAAGAAAAGGATGTAGCCCACCAAAGTATATATTTTGAATCGCATAGCGAACACCCACCCCTGGATATTCATTAGGTTAGGGTTTAGTGCCTGGATGCACAGGTAAAGAAAAAAGGCGATGTTCACATAGGTTACCGGGTTTTTAAAAGATGCCCAGTCAAACTCCCTTTTCAACGCCTTGGTCACTAATAATCCGAATAATGCGGCACCCAATAACACTTCTGATCCGGCACCTACGGGTACTGCACCTTTTGCCAAACGCCCCAAAATGGGCTGGTAAAAAGAGTAGACCATCAAGATCATACAGCCCACGGGCAACTTAAAGATGCTTAGCAATATCGCAATGACGCCAATTACACCGGCAGTAAGACCAAATCCTGCCATCGTGCCATATTTACCAATGACCATTGCTAAAGCTATGGCGCTAAAGACCAACAGGATATAGGTAAATATTTCCTTTTTTGCCTGGTATGTAAAACGAGTCGCCAACTAGAAAAACATTACTTTTAGAAAAAGGACTAAGAAAGTAAGAAACAAAAAGAATACTACAATTTTATGCAGGATCGGGTTCTTAATTGTCCTGTTTTTCATTAGCATTTTTTAAAAGCTTCCAAAAAAGTGCCACCCGGTTCGTCCATGAACTGGTTTTGGCCAATTCAATCCGCGCAGTTTTTAATTCATCGTTATCCTCATGGATGGCTTGATCAATCTTTTTCACAAAATCATCCGTGTGCTCCGCTAAGTAAATCACTTCTCCAAATTCCTTAATATCCGGGGAGAAAGGTGTTGATACTAAAGGCTTGCCCATGGCTAGGTATTCATTGACCTTAAGTGGATATATTCCTTTGGTCAACTCGTTCATTTTGAAAGGAATAATGGTACAGTCAAAATATTGAAGATACGCGGGTAGATCCCTTATATTTTTAGCACCGGTAAAAATAACATTCCCCAATCCTTCAAAATCATAAGTATGCTTATCTAGATCATTCCTAGGGCCTACCATGACCAAGACCTTATCTTTATGCTCCTTTGCCACGGTATAAAGCAGGTCATAATCCACACGATGGCAGATGTTTCCAGTGTATCCAATGATCTTTTTCGTAATACCTTTTAGTTCTGCCGGACGCTCCCAGCTTATGTTACTCTTGAAGATCTCTATATCAGCGGCATTGGGCAGTTGGGAAACCTTAGGACCAAACCTGCTTAATTTTTTCACCAATGATTTGCCGGTAGCCAAAGATAAGTTAGCATTGAGAATGGCTTCTCTCTCAAGGTTTACGCCATGCTTAGAAACGTATTCGGATTGAGATATGTCATCTCTTGACTGGTATACGAAATAAGCTTTTTTTAACAGGTCTTTCGGAAGTGTCCGGCCATAAAACGGGTTGTAAGAATTAAAAAAAATAAACCTATCGATTTTTTCTTCTTTTAATACCTTCCTAAGACCGCTAAAGAAAATACGTTCGTTAAAGCCAAGCAGAAAATAGTGAAAAAAGCCCCTGGGCATCCAATTGATAGAAAGTACTACTCGAGGCACTACGTGATGAAATTTTTCAGGATAACCTTTCACACTTCGACAGGCATTCGTCCCAAAGAGCAGCGATTTTAGCCGATTTTTGATCCTAGGAGACCTGAATTGGCTAACTAATTCCTTCAATGTGAAGGGATGGTCAAAATAGTAGACATGGTTCGTTTTAGAAAATTCTTTCGCCAACGAGATCGCCGCAGATGAGTAATCGCCATCCCATCTAGACATACTGATCATTATTATGGGTTCTTTGCCGGTGACTTCTATCGTTTTGATCATATTCCCTGCTATCACTTAGAAACCTTACCGGGTATCCGGCCAAGAAGCTGGGGGATCTCCCGGTAAAAAGCAAACATATAGGTAAAAGCGTTAAGTATATCCACTCTTATCATTTTTTTCAACACTAAACTTTGAATGATCAGCTTTAATAAGCGTGCAATAAGGGTGGCATACACGGCCCCCATGATCCCAAAGCTTAAGATAAAAAAGTAATTTAAGACCAAGTTCAAAACGGCGCTGCCCAGTTCGATGGAAGAGTTTATTTTAGGCTTCCCGATCGATTCTATGATGACTCCAAACTGCCGGCTGAAAGGTATGAAGGGAATGTATAAAATGGTGAGCTGGAGCACCACCGCCGCTGCCAAATATTCCGGTCCTGCAATGGTGTTAATAATAAACTTTGGAAAGAGAAGCACACCGATCACTACTGGAAATAAAATAGCCAAGACAACCCCTACGGATTTTTCATACATATACTTTTGCGCCGAAGTCCCTTTAGAGTGGCCGGACTCTACACTTTTAGGAAATGCGATCTCCGCCATAGCCATACTCGGGACCTGGGCAAAGCTATTGATCTTTATAGCTGCGTTATAAATGGCCACCGCCGAGGGTGAGATCATAGCACCGATCATCATTTGGTCTGTATCTTTATAAATCACGGTGGTCAGGTTTGTCGCCAAAGTATATTTGCCAAAATGAAAGAGTTCTTTGACTTTATTCTTTTTTAAGACCAGCTTCCCTTTAATAAATCGTTTTGCAAAGATAGCAGAAACCGCCAACCCTAAGAATATACTTAACGCCTGGCCCCAAACCAACTTCAGCAAAATATCACCGGGGGTCCATAACATGAGTGATACAACGACCAGGAAAAAGGTGCCGTTACGGGTAAAGGTAGCCAGCATAACTCCTTCAAATCGCATATTGGCTTGCTGTAAGAACTCCAGCTGGGAGAATAGGATCAACCCTAGCGCTGACACGCCATACCACATGAACATCTCCGTAAGTTGGTGAGCCCCCCAAACATCCACTAGCAGCGGCGACCCTAGCAGGAGTACGAGGTAACACGACAAAATGAACACAAAGTTGATCAACAATGAGGCACTGAATACCTGGCCATACACCTCGTTAGAATCCGCCTGGACCAAGTTTTTGATGAGGGCATTCTTGATCAGGCCGTTGCGGCTCACCTCTACCAGCGAAGTTACCGTGAAATACAACGTCCATATACCGTACTCATGGGTAGAAAGTATATACCTGACCAGTAAAACAAAACCGAGTAAATTGAAAAGTAGCGAAGAAGAACGGTTAAACAATGTAAGTAACCCCGACCTCCACCAGTATACACTTGACATGAACCTACCTCAAATTAATGCGGGCCAAAGATAACAATCAATCTGCTCCATTTTATACATCCAAATAACTAATTTTGGAGCTATTATACACTTTTAAAGAAGTACATTCAAAATTTATAATAGGTATTATGAATAAAGAATTATTCCCGGACTTTTTGATCATCGGGGCAGGGAAATCGGGTACTACTTCATTGGATAACTACTTAAAGCAGCATCCGGGGATTTTTATGAGTGCGTTGAAAGAGCCTAACTTTTTTGCTATGGAGAATATGGACGAAGCAGAAAAGCAAAAAAATCCATATTATCGCCGTTGTATCACGGATATAAAGCTTTATCAGCAACTTTTTGAAGACGCCCAGGCGGGACAGATCAAGGGAGAGACCTCCCCAATGTATCTTTACAATGAAACGGCTCCTGCACGTATCAAAAAATATGTACCATCGGCAAAGCTCATTGCCATACTACGTCATCCCGTAGAAAGACTTTACAGCCGGTATATGCACCTGGCCCGTGAAGAGCGGCTCCCTACGAAAGAATTCAGTGACGCCCTGGACAGGAACACCATCTGGTGGGAGCGCGGAGACCTGGTCAAAGAAGGTTTTTTTGGGAAAAATTTAAAAAGGTACTTCGATATTTTCCCCAAAGAACAAATTAGGGTCTACCTGCATGAAGATCTAAAGAAAAAACCCCAAGAACTGGCGAATGACATTTTTGATTTCTTAGGAGTACCTGCACAGGTAGAAATCGACTCAAGCGTAGAATACAACAAATCAGGCTTCAAAAAGAGTAAGCTCTACGATAATCTTGTCGGTCACAACAGCGTCATTAAACGGTCTGCCAAAAAGATCTTACCAAACATTTATGAAAAAGCCAAGCAAAATGTCCAGCTCCAACAACTCGTGAACAGCATCCAAAATAAGAACCTGGCTTCTCCAAAGTTGGACCCTGTGTTAAGGAAAAAGATGTTGACAGAAATATATGCAAAGGATATCGAAGATTTACAAGGGTTGATCGATAGGGACTTGTCCCATTGGTTAAAGTAGTGCTATTTTCTTCCACACTAAAAAACCTAAGGCATGAGACTTTTGATTTTCCTGGTAGCGGGCATGATGTGTGGAAGGGTAAATGGCCAGGCCATAAAAATCGATGCCGGCTCCGTCTACAATTTATCATTAGAAAGTAATGTTTCTGCATTATTCGATGAGCAAGAAGGCATAGACCTCGGCAAAGGGCTTGATGATTTCAAACCGGTCTCAGCTTGGTTCCCAGGGTGGTTAAAGCCCTCTTTCTTCCCGGTTGAGGTCGTTGTTGACCTTGGTGTAGAACACCAGGTGGATTCGGTGGCCATATATGATTCGGAAGGTTCGGGACTGGTGCAGGTAAGCACGGGAGCCCCCGGTAGCTGGTCACTAAAAGTTGAAGATCGCTCGGAAAAGTATTACCAGTGGTCTATTTCCCCAGTCAATACGAAAACAAGATTACTTAAGATAAGCCTGTATAGTGCTTTGAATATTAAGGAGATCATATTTTTTGGCTCTGCTTCAAGACGTGTAGGGAATACCCCACCACCACCGGCTATGGTACCAAAAAGAGTCCCGTTCCAAGAGTTTTTAGGCGTAAATATCTTGGTGGGAGATCCCATAGAGTACCTGGGGTTTACCCCTTGGGTACGGGAGTACCACAACTGGAACTGGGATGAAGGAAATGAAAATTATGGGCAAGAAGCATATGATTATGACGGGTTTCCGAATAATAAGCCAAAATGGAACCCCAGCTACGCAGGGGGTGGAGGCTGGCATTTTGACCGGTTTTACACACAATTACAATCGAGAAATATTGAAATCGTACCCTGTATACAAGGGAATGTCGCTTGGATCTCCGGTAAGGAAATGAAACCCATCTCTGCCGATGAAGAGGCTATCCAGCCCATTTCTTACCAAGAGCATGCTGCACACCTTTTCCAGTACGCAGCGCGCTATGGTTCTTCTACTATTCCTGCCCGGCAGCTAAAAACCCATGAACAGGAACGGCCAAAATCCGGGCTCGACCTTGTGAAGTACATAGAAAACTGGAATGAGCCCGACGGCTGGTGGAAAAAGAGAGAAGAGTTTTTCTCGCCTTTTGAATTTGCCGCTATGCTCAGTGCCGACTACGACGGGCATATGGGGACCATCGATTCCACCACCGGGATAAAAAGTGCGGACCCAAACTTAAACGTGGTCATGGGGGGATTGAGCTACTTAAATATCAACTATTTAAAAGCCATAAAATTGTGGTCTGACGTACACCGTGAGGGAAGTCTTCCTTTTGATGTGGTAAACCTGCATCACTACAGTCTGACCAGCCGGAACCCAAAGGAAAGAGAGGCCTTATCCCCCGAAGAGGATGGCCTTAAAGAAAAGCTCACCTCTATGGTAGATTACGCCAAACGGGATATGCCGGGTAAGGAAGTATGGTTAACAGAATTCGGGTACGATACTAACCCAAGATCGCCGCAGGGGGTAGACAAGATAGGGCGTTTTTCAAGTGAAGAGGTGCAAGCCCTTTGGCTGGCACGGTCCGTACTGGAAATCTCCACTACCGGGGTGGACAGGGCCGCTATGTACATGCTAAGAGACGTAGCGGTAGACCGGGGCAGGCTTTACCAATCTAGCGGATTACTAAGAAAAGTGAACGGGGAATGGAAACCCAAAGCTTCCTGGTACTACATGAGTACATTGTCATCAGTCATGAAGGATTTCTATTTTTCCCAGGATAGGTCACGTAATGGGGTAAAGATATACGATTATGTATCCGGCGATGCTAAAAAAACCATAACCGTGATATGGAGCCCCACCTCGAGTGATAAAAGGATCAAAGGATACAAGTTACCTGTAAACACCCGGGAAAGAGTAGTGAATATCACACGTTTTTCATCCACGGAGCCGAACGGGACAAAAAAAGCGCTTTCCGTCAAAGGAGGTGAAGTTATTTTAGAGGTAAATGAGTCCCCTACATTTGTGGCATACTAGAAAATCTCCTTTTTAAAGCTCATTTGGCATTCTTTTGACGTAAACTCGGTAGTTAAAGAAGGGCATCATTAAAAATTCAAGTGGCGTACGGAGGGGAGACCTCCAGGAACAGCGCGGCACATTTGAGGCCTGCGGGTAAGCGGCCTATAGGGGATGGGTAGTGCGTTTTGCGCGGAAAATGGGCTTTGTTCCTGGCGCCCTTTTCTTTTGTTTCGTTTTCTTTTGGGCGTGCAAAAGAAAATGAAAACCGGACTTAGTACCACAAAATCTCGCCTAAATTGCTCATTACGAAGATAGCATTACCCGAAACATCGTAAAAATATAGCTCAACTTGCCAAAATTAAACGTTTTAACCTGGATCCAATTAAAAAAATGACCACCATTCCTCGCCGGTGGTTGCGACAGGGCTCATTGCGAGAGCCAGGATCTGCTGTATCGCAAAACGGAAGCTACTCCCAGTTTAAAGATTGTGAAAGTATTCTAAACCTCATTTTACCCTTAGGCTACAATGATTTTAAACTGAGATTTTTACTATCAAAGCTAATCATCCTAAGCAAACCCATAACTACCTGAGAACAAGGACGGACTTGATGCCACGGATATTTTGGAGTTAAACGATTTCTCCCCGGCTTCTGAAAACCACCCCAGCCAGTATGGAAGAATAGCTAACTCTTAAAGAAAAGACGATCTTAATTTGACAAGAAAAGAAAGTAGTAAAAATAAAAAAAGAGGGCCACCCCCATAGCCCTCTTTCACCCGAATTGTTCAATAAACTAATTTAATTAACCATCACTCCTATTTGAGGTTATTAGTCTATCGAGAACCAACGGTACAAACTTAGTGAATTGATTCACTACATAATATACGTATTTTACTGGAATTTCATCTAAGTAAAAATACGTAGCCAATTTAGTTGACTTTTGTCAATTATGCAAACTTTTTCTCTTTCAAACGTTTTTGAAGACCTGTAAAACCGGGGCCGTTAAACTTTTGAAAAAATAATTTTAAAATGGCACTTTTATCTTTTTACTTCGTTGGCAAAATTAAGGGCCATGGAATACACGAACAACAAATACTTTGTCATAGATTTTGATAGTACTTTTACCAAAGTAGAAGCGCTGGATGTGCTTGGAGAAATAGCTCTCGAAGGAAAAGCAGACAAAACAGAACGCTTAAAAGAAATAAAAGAGATTACTGACGAGGGTATGAACGGCAGTCTCACCTTCCGCGAATCTTTGGTCAAACGGCTGGAAATATTAGATGCTCATCAAAAGCATTTGCCTAAGCTTGTTGACGAACTCAAGAAGCAGGTCTCAAAATCATTCCAGCGTAACAAAGAGTTTTTCAAGAATTACAAAGACAAGATCTTCATCATTAGCAACGGCTTTAAAGATTTTATTGTCCCGATCGTTAACGAGTACCACATCAAAACGGAAAATGTTTATGCTAACTCGTTTGAGTTTGACAAAAGTGGTAACATCACTGGCTTCGACCAAAACAATGCGCTTTCGGTGAATGGCGGGAAGGCCAAGCAGTTAAAAGACCTGGACCTGCAAGGGGATGTTTACGTGATTGGCGACGGATACACGGATTATGAAATAAAAGCCGCCGGGATGGCCAACAAGTTTTATGCGTTCACTGAAAACGTAAAGCGTGACAATGTATTAGAAAAGGCCGACCACATCGCGCCGAGCTTGGATGAATTCTTGTACCTTAATAAAATGAATACGGCTATCTCCTACCCTAAGAACCGGATCAATGTATTACTGCTCGAAAATATTCACCCGCACGCCGTAGAGGTATTAAAAGAAGAAGGCTACAATGTAGAAGTATATCCTGCCGGGCTGGATGAGAACGAATTATGTGAAAAGATCAAAGGGGTATCTATACTTGGCATCCGTTCAAAGACCCAAGTCACGGCCAAAGTATTAGAAAATGCTGATCGCCTCATTTCTGTAGGAGCATTTTGCATAGGTACGAACCAGGTCGACTTAGAGGCATGTTTAAAAAAGGGAGTGGCGGTGTTCAATGCACCGTTTAGCAATACCCGTTCCGTAGTAGAAATGGCCATTGCCGAGATCATCGTATTATACCGGGGGCTTTTCGACCGGGCCACGGCCATGCATGACGGCCAATGGAATAAATCTGCCAGTGGCAGTTATGAGATCAGGGGGAAAAACCTGGGCATCGTCGGGTACGGCAACATCGGGGCCCAGCTTTCCGTGGTAGCAGAGGCTTTAGGACTTAACGTATATTATTATGACATTCAAGAAAAGCTTGCCCTGGGAAATGCTAAGAAATGTGCTACGTTAAAAGAGCTTCTCTCCAGTGTCGATATTGTCACTTTACATGTAGACGGCAGGAAGGAAAACAAAAACATGATCGGTGAGCGTGAATTCCAATGGATGAAAGACGGGATGATCTTCATTAACTTAAGCCGGGGGCATGTAGTGGACATTGAAGCCTTACAGAAGAATATCGATGAAGGAAAAATAGTCGGTACTGCCATTGATGTATTCCCACAAGAACCTAAAAGCAACTCGGAGGAGTTCATTTCTAAGCTTAGGGGGTCAAAAAATACGATCCTCACGCCACATATTGGCGGCAGTACGCAAGAGGCGCAAGAAAACATCGCAGAATTCGTACCCAATAAGATCATGGACTACATCAATACCGGGAGCACTTCGAACAGCGTTAACTTCCCTAACCTCCAGCTACCCGCGTTAGAGAACGCTCACCGGCTGATCCATATCCACCATAACGTACCCGGTATCCTCGCACAGATCAACCAAGTACTTGCCGACCATGAGATCAACATCGTGGGCCAATACTTAAAGACCAACGAGGTGATCGGTTATGTGATCACGGATATTGACAAAGCTTATGACCGGGAGCTGATCAAGGCCCTGAGGAGCATTGACCATACCGTCAAGTTCAGGGTACTGTATTAAAAGCCCGCAACTTTAGTTTACGAGCTAGTGTGAAGTGGAATTGGAAGGTTAGCCATTTTTCTCAATCCCGTGCTTAAAGTCGGCAGTTGGCAATAAGCAATCGGCAACCCCTCTTTTTTTGCCTACTGCCATTTGCCTATTGCCAACTGGTCGAGAACTTACCAACACCGCAAATAGAGCTCATCACCTAACCCTAACCACCATTTAAGGCTTAACGCTACGGCCGGGAGGAACCACGGACTTCCGGCTAATGTGTGGCTGGAAACTCCTAATAATTCCTATATTCGCACTGGCCTTCAGCCGTTCCGCATGAGGATCTCACTGGGATAATCTTCACCCTGTGCTTCGCAAAATCAAAGTATACGTTTATGGTTAAATGGAGAAAACTTTCGCCGGAGGCGATAAGATCAAGAATATTCGATGCCTTAGGTCAGAATGTTAATTACTACGAACAGAATATTATCGGTATCCCGGCATCACACCTAGATGACAAGGTATTTTACCAAGATGCTCCATTTTTAAGCAATGCGCCCTATCTGTCTACACTTATTCATAATCCTAACCACATAGGCTGCCATACCCTAGGCAAGTCCGAGAGCTTTTTTAAAGGAACGCAGCAAGTTGAAAAGGAATTGATATCCATCTGTGCCCACGAAATTTTAAAAGGAAAGGAAGACTTTGATGGCTATGTGGCCTCAGGGGGGTCCGAAGCAAACATGCAGGCCGTTTGGATCTACAGGAACTATTTCATGCAAAAACATAATGCCGATACCCGCGAAATATGCATCCTTTGCTCTTCCGATGCCCATTATTCTACCGCTAAAGCGGCTAATGTCCTCAACCTGTCGTTAGCCTACATCCCGGTACAAGAAAGCGATCGACAAATGAGCCGCGCAGCCATAGACACGGTCATTGAAAACCAAAAGAAAGCTGGTAAGAAGTATTTTATCGTTATTGCCAACATGATGACCACGATGTTTGGCTCGGTGGATGACATCAATGTATTAGCCCATACATTAGAAGCTCACCAGGTACCCTTCAAACTGCATGTGGACGGGGCCTATGGAGGCTTTTTTTATCCCTTCTCCACACCAGCCACTGACCTGGACTTTAGTAACCCCGTAGTTTCTTCGGTTACGCTGGACGCACATAAAATGCTCCAAGCCCCTTATGGCACCGGTATATTCTTAGCGCGTAAAAACTTGATCCAGTACGCGAATACGAAGGAAGCCAGCTATGTGGAAGGTGAAGATTTCACCCTCATCGGGAGCCGCTCAGGAGCGAATGCCATAGCCGTTTGGATGATACTGGCTACCTACGGCCCCCACGGGTGGTATGAAAAAGTGCTCGTACTACTGAACAGGACAGATTGGCTCTGCCAAGAATTCGATGCATTGGGAATTTCCTATTTTCGCCAGGCGGGCTCTAATATTGTGACGATCAAAAGTGCCCAAGTCCGCCCCGAAATCGCCGTAAAATACGGATTGGTACCCGACAATCATCACCAGCCTAAATGGTATAAGGCTGTGATCATGGATCATGTCACGATTGAAAAGCTGGAACCCTTAGTAGCTGACATTCAAAAAAATCCATAACTTGAGGTAGATATGAATGAGCAACACCTGGCATTGGTAAAAAAATTCTACTCCTCTTTTGCCCACCATGACGCAAAAGGCATGGCAGAATGTTACCACGACCAGGTGGAATTTAGCGACCCGGCTTTTGGAAAACTAAGAGGGCAGGAAGTGAGCCTCATGTGGCAAATGTTGGTTGAAAAAGGAGGAGAAGATCTTGTCGTGATCTACAGCAACATCCAAGCGGACGGTCAGCACGGTTCAGCCTACTGGGAGGCGATCTATAACTTTTCGAAACAACAACGGAAGGTACACAACCAAGTTGTGGCTCATTTTGAATTTCAAGATGGGTTAATAAGAAAGCACACAGACACTTTTGATTTTTGGAGATGGGCGCGGATGGCATTAGGGCCCATGGGTTTAGCCTTTGGCTGGAGTCATTTTTTCCGGGGTAAATTCCAAAAGCAGGCCCGTGAGATCTTAAAAAAATATTCACTGGGTCCCCATACCCCGGGGACATCTTAAGCATTAGCCAATCCACGGAAGTGCATCAGCGACAACGTACGGGCACATTTCCTTAAAATCGCAAAGCACAAAAGGTTCAGTGTCCTCCCCGGGATACAAGGATATCACGCCAAAAGTATATGCAGCCGGCATTCTGGTAAGTTTTACTAAATTTGGTACAGATCATCCCGGCCTTATGAATAAGATCGCATTCGCATTACTATTTCTTTTTGTACTTCCTGCCTGTCACCGGGATACCACCAGTAAGCTCACCATAGCTGCTTCGGCTAACATGCAGTACGTTATCAAAGAACTGGCACATTCTTTTTTTGAGATCACGGGGGTAGAATCTGAAACCGTCGTGGCTTCGTCGGGCAAGCTCACCGCTATGATACAAGAAGGCGCACCTTTCGATATTTTTGTATCTGCGGATATGATGTACCCGGAACAACTTTACGAAAATGGTTTTGCCTTGGAAGCGCCCGAGATCTATGCGTATGGCCACCTGGTGCTTTGGAGTATGAAGGAAGGCACCATTCCAAAAGTAGATCAGCTTCCTAACGCCGATATCCGTCATATTGCATTAGCTAATCCTAAAACTGCGCCCTACGGCAAAGCAGCCTTGGAGGTGCTAAAGCATCATAACCTTTATAAAACAGTGGCAAAAAAACTGGTTTTTGGGGAAAGCATCTCCCAAACCAACCAATTTATTCTTTCCGGGGCCGCGGAACTAGGTTTTACCGCCAAATCCGTAGTATTATCCCCGGCTTTAAAGAAAAAAGGCACCTGGACGGTGCTAGAACCCGGCACATACCGTTCAATCGCACAGGGTGTGATCTTGCTAAAAAATCGTGATGTGCATATCGAATCTGCCAAGCGGTTTTACGAATTTTTGTTTTCCAAAGAAGCACAGGAAAAACTGCTGCAATATGGCTATTCCTTAGATCCATGAATAGTTTACAAGGAGAAATAGAATCAATACAAGCACAAGGAGCACTTTCTCTCGTAAAGATCATGGTCCCGGGAGCGGTACTCTCCACCGTGGTGATCGATACACCGGCCACTGCCCCATACCTAGTGAGCAGCGGCAAGATACAGGTACTTTTCAAGGAAACGGAAGTGATCATCGCCAAAGGGGCGGACCTTGCTATCAGCCTTCAAAACAGGCTCAGGGGCGTCATATCCTCTATTGAACATGGCGAATTGCTGGGTAAGCTCACGATAGAGACGCAGGCCGGGGAGATCACCTCAATTATTACCACCAATGCCATTCGCCAGCTCAAACTCGTCCAAGGCGACCAGGTGACGGCCATGATCAAAACCAACGAAATTATGTTATCCCCATGATCGACTGGACACCACTGCTATTGACATTTAAACTTGCCGCAGTGACTACCATGGCTTTGGGGGTCCTGGGTATCCCGTTAGCATATTGGCTCGCCTACACAAAGAACCGTATGAAGCCCGTGGTAGAAGCACTGGTAAGCATGCCCTTAGTATTACCTCCTACCGTATTAGGGTTCTACCTGCTCGTAGCGTTCAGCCCTTCCAACAGTTTCGGGCAGTGGTTAGAACGCTGGTTTAACCTCAGGCTTATCTTCTCTTTTGAAGGACTGGTCTTTGCATCGATCCTCTATAGTTTACCGTTCATGGTGCAACCGATACAGTCCGGTTTTTCAGGGATATCCTCTTCGTTACAAGAGGCAGCGTACGTATTAGGGAAATCGAAGTTGACTACACTTTTTAAGGTTTTATTGCCCAATATCAAACCCTCGTTACTTACCGGGGCAGTTTTATCTTTTGCACATACCATTGGTGAGTTTGGCGTCGTGTTAATGATCGGGGGTAATATCCCCGGGCAGACAAAGGTGGCGTCCATAGCCATTTACGACGAGGTAGAAGCTCTCAACTATACCTCTGCCAACACCTACTCGATCATTCTATTCGTGATCACGTTCACCATACTGCTGGCGGTGTATTTACTAAATGGAGGGTATTTAAAGCGATCTTGGAAATGATAGAGATCTCTGTGCATAAAAAACTCTGGTCCTCTACCGGCGAGGTATCCTTAGACCTCGACCTTACCATAAAAGAGGGCAGTTTTCTGACCATCTACGGAAAATCCGGGGCGGGAAAAACCTCTTTCTTAAGAATATTGACCGGGCTCCTAAAGCCGGAAGAGGGTCATATCCGGGTATACGGCAAGACCTGGCTCGACTCACAACGAGGGATCAACCTGTCTCCTCAAAAAAGAGGAGTGGGATTTGTTTTTCAAGATTATGCCCTCTTCCCAAATATGACGGTAGAAGAAAATCTTTTTTTCGCATTGAAAAAGGGGCAGGACCGTAAAACCATCCAAGAGCTCATAGAGGTCATGGAACTAGGAGAACTTCGTCATCTCCCACCCCAATCCCTCTCCGGGGGACAAAAGCAGCGTACCGCGCTGGCCCGGGCTCTCGTACAGCGGCCACAACTACTCCTACTGGACGAACCCTTATCCGCACTGGATGCAGGCATGCGTACCAAACTCCAGCAGCTTATTCTTCAGATACACCGGGAGTATCATTTGACTACATTGCTTGTAAGCCACGATGCACCCGAGATCTTGAAACTATCCAGCGAAGTAATACTGCTGGAAGAAGGCAAAGTGACAAAACGGGGAGCACCGATTGAATTTTTTACCCATAAGCGCGTCAGCGGTAAATTCCAGTTTACCGGGGAAGTGTTAAAGATAGAAAGGCAAGATTTTATTTTTATCGTTACGCTATTGATCGGGCAAGACGTGGTACGTGTAGTGGCCGATGAGTCCGAAGTACGTGAATTGGCCCCCGGCGATAAAGTGTTAGTGGCTTCAAAGGCCTTTAACCCTATACTCGGAAAATTGAAGATTGAAACCGTAAGCAGGTGAGATTAAATATAAAGAAGACTCCTTTGTGATTCTTTGAGTTTAAGTGCCTTAGTGGCCGGGGAAGCTTCGCCACCAAGGTTCGTCAAGCTTACTGGCCAAAACTACCCTGGGTAACATAAAAGGGATAAATGGCTATCGAGCCCAGGTCAATAAACCTCCAAACTCTTCATCATGTATGAAGTGCTTTTTGCTTCCTAGCACACCATTCCATACCACCCGATATCAATAAAATAGTTCGCAAATCGTGAGCAACTTGCATCTTGGAATAGTGCTATTTTTGTTCATGACTTTAGTACGTTCATAAGTATATCTCTCAATACCCTGATGCCTTCACCAATTTCCCAAGGTTCTAGAGAGGCAAAGCCTAACCTGAACGCATTCTTATTTCCATAAGCTCTTCCATCCGAGATGGAGACATTCTGCTTCCGGGCTGCTTTTGAAAGCTCATCAAGCCTCAAACCTTCAGCAAGAGTTACCCAAATGGCCATGCCGCCCCTAGGTTTGTCAAACTTAAGGGCCCCAGCGAGCTCTGTGGTTAGCAGATCATTCATGTAATCCCTTCGTTTGCCATATTCTTTCAGAGATTTTCTTATCATCCTCTGGAGCTCCCCTTGATTGATGAGCTGTGCAATAGTTCTTTCTAAAATGGCATCCCCCTGGAAGTCGATGATCTTTCGCAAACTTGCCGCTTCATCAATGAATTTCTTCGAAGCTACCATATAGCCAATTCTGAAAGCGGGAGAAACGGTCTTGGAAAAAGACCCAATGTAGATAACCGATCCCTCGGTGTCCACGCTTGCCAGTGGCAGTATGGGATTATGACAATAGTGGAAGTCAAAATCGTAATCATCTTCAATGATTGCAAAACGGTATTTTTCTGCAAGTTTGAGCAGTTGCATTCGCCGTGCTGCACTTAGTGTGACAGTAGTGGGATGATGGTGATGTGGTGTCACATAGACCAGCCTTACGCCATCCCTTTTGCATACTTCTTCAATTTTGTCGATGTTGATACCGTTTTTATCAACTGCCACCTTATGTATTTTGGACTGCAGGTAACTTAAGGTTTCATCTGCGAAAAGGTAGTTGGGGTCACTAACTACGGAAACATCCCCTCTTTTCAGTAGCAACATCATGCTGATATAGAGCGCCATCTGGCTACCTCTTGTGATCATCACATTTTCAGCGCTGCATTTGATCCCTCTTGTCTCATTCAGGTAGTTAGCCAGTACTTCTCTAAGAACTCCATCTCCATATGGATCGGTATAGCTCAATAATGGGCGATAGCTCTTCAGGTTAACAATGCTTCTATAGGTTCTACTGACAAGAGCGTGATCGATCAGCCTGCCGTCAGGAAACCCATCGTTGAAAACAATATCATTGCCTCTCTGCAACGGAGGTAACTGAAATATCCCTTGACCCTCAAGATCAAAATGAGGTTTTTCAGCAATATTAAACGCGCCGGGAGACTGAAGGGCCCTATTCTCCCTATCGGGCAGATCTTTAGAAACAAAAGCACCGACTTTTGGAGTTACGTTGATCCATCGTTGCAAAGACAGTTCTGAATAAGCCTTTTCAACCGTCTTTTTATTAACCTTTAGGAGATCGCTTGTCACTAGAACTCCCGGGAGTTTTGTACCTGGTTTCATTCGACCTACCTGTATTTCTTTAATGATTGCATTAGCAATTTGTAGATATACCGGCGTGGCAGACTTTTCTTCTATCGTTAATAAACTATGCCATGGATATTGACCCATAGTACCTCATTGGTTTTGTCCTACTGCATGGGTTTGTAAATATAGAACCCGTAATCGCCCAATTCAATAAGGTATAGGTCTGACCCACCTGTTTTAAAATTTTTGACCCATTTGAGTGGGATTGTTAGTCTTTACTTTTGATTGTATTAGATCAAAATGGTCTTTCCACATGACTTGATTCAAAGATTTTAAAACATGATAAAAAATGAAGAAAACCCTGATTGTCAGTTACACACCAAGGTTTGGTTCTAGGACCAAACAGCTCCTGGATTGTTTCTTGCAAGAAGCCCAAGGAAAAACAGAAATTACCCACGTAGATCTTGTAGAAGAAACTCCTGACTTACTTCTGCAGGAAAATCTAAATGTAATGCTTAAAAGAAACTTCACCAATGAAGTGTTATCAGGAGAAGAAACTGCTGTCTTAGCTAAAAACGACGAAATGCTTCAACAATACAAAGCGGCAGATTTCATCGTACTAGTCCACTCTATGCATAACTTCAGCTTGCCAGCCCCGGTAAAGGCTTGGTTTGATGCCGTACTACAACCTAACCAGACTTTTAACCTTACAGAGAAAGGCTACGAAGGACTTTGTGAAGGAACTAAAGCGGCCGTACTGATGACAACCGGTGGAGATTTCAATCTAGACGTAGTAAAAGACATGAATTTCGCGACAGGACTAACAACTACCTGTTTCGGAATAACTGGTATACCTTCTCAGCACATTTCAGCTTACGGAATGAACATGTACCTGGATAGGATCGATGAAATACTCACCGAGTCGAAGAAAGAGGTTGTAGAGTTGGTGAATGAATGGTATAATTAGGGCTACTTTTTTAGTAACTTCTCAATATCCGCAGGTATATTTTGTTTAGGGCTTGTTTTAGCAGCAATTCTCCTGGTATATCAACTTAGGCAGTTT
>JANQLQ010000093.1 GCA_028280565.1 Fulvivirga sp. | reverse complement strand
GTAGAAAGTAAAGGATAACGTTCTTAGGTATGGGTGTTGGATGGATTTAGAACAGGATGTGGATCACCCATCCTTTGCAACTCGCTGGCAATAGGTTTGAAACTAAAACCTCATTATCAATTACTTATCTGACAAAGTAGTCCTAGTGTCAAGTTAAATTGGACGGTTAGCTATTTTTTCTAATCCCGTTTTTAAAGTCGGCAGTTGGCAAAGAGCAATCGGCAACCCCTTATTTTTTGCCTATTGCTCACGGATCAATACCTGGAACATAGCTCATCCTGTACCTGGTACGTCATTTAAGGCTTAACTTAACACTAGTGGGCTAGCCTTAGCGATGCATGAAGCGATCCCCCCCATTCGTAAAACGTAAAATGGCGTGCACCAGGATACTACGAGAGGGGGCAGCTTCGTAACCCACCCACCGGTCACGTCAGCCTTGCTGTGACGATCATTTTTCCCGTTTTGTCCATTCCAGCTCCAAGCATTTTTTAAATGTTGTCACTCGCAATGGCGGGTAAAATTTTTGATTTTAACATTTGCATCCCTTCTCTTATGTTGGACCACGTAAGGACAAAGGTGTTACTTGTATGCTTACAGTATCCTGTGCTTTAGGTCTAAACCTGTTACTCTTTGCTTCTCCTCACCTTTGGGAATGAGGCATATTCTACTATTTTTGTGAGCACATTTAATCACACAAAAATGAGCGTTTTAGTCAACAAAGATTCAAAGGTAATAGTGCAGGGATTCACCGGAACGGAGGGTACTTTCCATGCTGGACAGATGATCGAATATGGGACGAATGTAGTGGGGGGTGTAACCCCGGGAAAAGGGGGACAAAATCATCTTGATCGACCTGTTTTTAATACCGTTTTAGAGGCTGTACAAGCTGTTGACGCAGACGTATCCATTATTTTTGTGCCCCCGCCATTCGCTGCAGATGCCATCATGGAGGCGGCGGATGCTGGTATTAAGGTGATCATCACGATTACGGAGGGAATTCCCACCAAAGATATGATCGTGGCCAAGGAATATATTAAGGATAAAGATGTAGTGCTGGTAGGTCCCAATTGCCCCGGTGTCATTACGCCCGGCGAGGCTAAGGTAGGGATCATGCCCGGGTTTGTGTTTAGCGCGGGTAAAGTAGGCATAGTTTCAAAATCCGGTACATTGACTTACGAAGCCGCTGACCAGGTCGTAAAAGCCGGTTTAGGGATTTCCACGGCGATAGGCATCGGCGGAGATCCTATTATCGGGACATCTACTAAGCAAGCGGTAGAATTGTTGATGAACGACCCGGATACGGAGGCGATTGTTATGATAGGAGAGATCGGGGGTAATTACGAAGCGGAAGCCGCCCGATGGATACAGGCACAAGGAAATCCCAAACCCGTCGTAGGTTTTATTGCTGGGCAAACCGCGCCCAAAGGCAAACGCATGGGGCACGCCGGGGCAATTATCGGCGGAGCTGATGACACTGCCGAGGCAAAGATGGAAATCATGAAAGAATGTGGGCTTGAAGTAGTGGAATCCCCGGCTGATATTGGGGAAACCATGAAAAAAGTACTGGCCGCCGCAGTCTGATATCCTGGTGATCGGTATACCTGGTAAGCCTACATAACACAGGGCTTACCTGTGATATCTTTTGTCATATTCGAAAATCAGTATGTTGAAAATTATAGATTCTCGTATTACCTGGTGAGTGGCGGACGAGTTTTTAGAAGTATTCATCTAGGTGAGTGCTAAAATCCTACTTTTCTCCCGTGAAAATATCCTTCGGGGATTATAATTGATATTATCCGTTTTTGATAAGCACACTTTAGTAGAGCTTTGCGATGGGAAGTTTTCCATCTTGATCACGGTGTGCGTCGGATACCCGCATTACAAATGCTGGCGTGAGTCCCACTGTACCCCTCAATGGGTACACGTTGCAAACGCGTACCCGTTTAAGGATTAAGGAACGGGTTTGGAAAACCCGCTCCTAGGCCATGAGATAATATCACTCAATTTTCACCTGGCCAGGTGAAACTAAAAATCAAAAAGGATCGTCATTTCGGCCGATGATAAGGGTGCGGGCTTGTGTGAGCGCCGGGACCTGCTGGGTCGTTGAACGTGAACCTTTTTTTGAGTATCCTGGGTTTTTGTTTCACGACTTCGCAGATTCCCACGTAGTGATCCCAATGGGGCTTGTCACGCATAGCCCTACGCATAGGCTGTAAGGAATGATGACCAATGGGTGGAATGAGGTAGGTTTATGGCTAGATTTAGTTTCCAAGAAACGATGAGTAAGTTCAATTTCACCCGGTATCCACTATTCACTTGTAGAATATTACAAAAGTGTGTTAGAGGTAACTATTGCAGGACTGGCCTGTGGGGTTAACAATGAAGCAATCCTTACACCATGAAGCGGGAGCTGGGTCTATGAAATATATTGCGTAGGGGACAGCTTCGTCGTCTTCTTACGCCCGCTTGATCCTCTATGAAGATCAAGGTCTATAACAACTCGTTCGCCAGGTTCGCTAATTCGGAGCGTTCCCCTTTTTCCAAGGTAACGTGGGCATACAGGTCATGATCTTTGACACGATCGATCAGGTAGGAGAGGCCGTTACTTTGGGAATCTAGGTAAGGAGTGTCTATTTGATAGATGTCCCCGGTGAAGATGATCTTCGTATTTTCTCCAGCCCGTGTGATGATGGTTTTTACTTCGTGTGGTGTGAGATTTTGTGCTTCGTCTACGATGAAACAAATATTGGAAAGGCTTCTTCCCCGGATATAAGCCAGCGGGGTGATCACCAGCTTTTCTTGATTCACCATTTCGGTAAGCTTAGAGTATTCCTTATCCGTTTCGTGGAATTGATTTTGGATAAACTTCAGGTTGTCCCAGAGCGGTTCCATGTACGGGTTAAGCTTAGATTTGATATCTCCCGGCAAATAACCAATATCTTTGTTACTTAACGGGACGATGGGTCGGGCTAAATAGATCTGCTTAAAATCACGCTTTTGCTCAAGTGCCGCGGCCAAGGCGATCAGTGTTTTCCCGGTGCCTGCCACCCCCTGCATGGAGACCAGCTTTACATCAGGGTTTAAGATAGCGTGAATAGCAAAGGTCTGTTCTGCATTCCTGGGTTTGATCCCATACACCGATTTTTTTTCGACATGCTCTATTTGGTCAGAAAACGGGTTATGGTAGGCCAGGATAGATTTTTTGCCATTTTTAAAAATATAATAGCTATTTTTTACCGGCTTTTTGGTGCCCAAGATCTCTTTTGTATCACAAGCGCCTTGTTCATAAAGCAGGTTGATCTTTTCAGGAGAGGTTTTGTCCTGGATGGCTTTGCCGGTGTAAAGGGAGTTTACATTTTGTACTTTTCCCGTGTTATAGTCTTCCGCCGGCAGCCCGAGCGACTTGGCTTTAAGCCTGAGGTTGATATCTTTTGATACCAAGATCACCTTTTTTTCTTTTACTTCTTCCTGCAGTTGCAAAGCCGCATTCAGGATGCGGTGATCGGCCTTGTCCTCATCAAAAACCTCGTTGGCGTCCACTTTACTTTTGGAGTACATCAGTACTTTAAAGTTGCCACGCGTTTTACCGTTCAGGGGATTCCAGTTTTGGAGCATGTGCCCTTGCGCCAGGGTATCGATCAGCCGTGTAAATTCCCTAGCCTCGAAATTCTTCGTATCATTCCCTTTTTTAAACTGGTCAAGTTCTTCTAAGACGGTGATCGGGATACCCACATCATGCTCCGCAAAGTTCATGATCGAGTTATGTTCGTAAATGATTACCGATGTGTCGAGAACGAAGATCTTCTTCTCTTTAGTCTGCGCTTTGGCCATACCCCCGAATGTCAAATAATATCTTTGAATACGGCCAAAATTAACCAACTGCTAATAAAGCCAAAAGAAGATATGTTACATTTTCATGAATTATTTTTTAGAAAATATACATCCCCTTTGTCGCTGGGTTTGATGGTCAAAACATTGGCCAGGACAAGAATAATCATTGTTTTCGAGGCTTTGTAATACCCGAGTTTGGCCAATTGCCTAAATTCTGATAGCGTGATGCTGTCATACTCATGGAGGTACTGCATAAGCAACCTCTCTTTCTCCCCAAAATGGAACCGGATGTTTTTTTCTTTGAACCTCCGACGGATGATCTCCCGCACTTCTTTACTGGCTTTAATGCTCTTGTCTTCCACACGCACGAAGGCATTACGACGTTCTTCTTCTGTTCCCTTAACGTAGTGCAGCTTTCGTTGCCCGGCAGGTATGTTATATACTACCAGCGACTTTTTACTCGATATAGGGATCGTCTCTTGGCGGTACTTTGGAATGGGAATGCAATACTTTTGGATGGCCTCGTTCAATGCGAACACATCATCTTCTGGGAATTTTAACCCCGGAATAGTGCCATCGTCATCAACCCCGATAAAAAGGTAGCCGCCGGAAGTGTTGGCAAAGGCTACCAATTCTTTTACTATTTTGCCAGGGTGTGCTACCTTTCTTTTGAATTCTATGGTTTCAGACTCACCCTGTGCTACCAATTGATGTGCACGCTTCAAGTCCATAACTTTTAAAATCGATCATCTGTATCAAAAGAGTCATCATCGCCAGGGCCTGGCATAGTGAACATACTGCTCAAAAGGTCTTTAAATTGAAGCCCTTTGGAAAGAGTATGCTTGCTTAACATACTGTATTCGGCCAGTCCGTGCAAGGCAAACTCCATCAGGAATAGACGCGTATCTTTATCTGCCTTAGGATGGCGTGCCTGCACCAAGTCGGCTAACCCGGGTATCGCGATCAAGGCATTTTGGTATTCGTCGTTGGTGAAATCATTTAATATATCCACCTTCTTGTCACTACCGAACCAATCTGTGATCGATTTGTAGGGATTCGGCTCTTTTTGTTTCCTTACCTTTTCAGGATCGGGAAAGTATTCTACAAATTGCGAACGGATAGCCTTACCTACGAGGTTATGTGCTACAATACCGGGCCCTTCCTGCTCCCCCTCGTAGACCAGTTCCACCTTACCCGTGATGGATGGTACTACACTGTAAAGGTCCGAGATCCGGGCTACGGTTTTTTCTTTGTGCATTAGCGCGCGGCGCTCTGCCCCGCTGATCAAGTTTTCATAGGCCGAGATCGTCAAACGTGCGGAAACACCACTTTTAGCATCCACATATTCACTTTCCCTAGCCTCGAAGGCGATCTGTTCCACTAAGTCTTTGGCTAGGTCGCTGACTTTGATCGTTTTTTGTTCTTCTTTTACATGGGCCTCTTGTTCCGTGATCTTCCGTGCCGTGGGGATATCCTTGGGATAGTGGGTGATGATCTGGCTATCGATCCTGTCCTTTAAAGGGGTAACAATGCTCCCCCTATTCGTGTAATCTTCAGGATTGGCAGTGAAAACAAACTGTATGTCCAGCGGCATCCTGATCTTGAAGCCCCTGATCTGGATATCCCCCTCTTGCAAAATGTTAAACAGGGCTACTTGTATCCGGGCCTGGAGATCTGGAAGTTCATTGATGACGAAAAGCCCGCGATGTGACCTCGGGATCAATCCAAAATGGATCACCCGCTCATCGGAGTAGGGTAACTTCAACGATGCTGCCTTTATTGGGTCTACATCTCCAATGAGGTCGGCTATACTTACATCCGGGGTAGCCAGTTTTTCAGTGTAGCGTTCATCCCGGTGGATCCAATGAATGGGTGTGCCTTCACCTTTTTCCTCTACCTGGTCCCTGCCAAACCTGGAAATAGGATGGAACGGATCATCATTGAGCTCCGAACCTTCAATGGCGGGGATATATTCATCCAATAAATACACCATCATACGGGCTAACCGTGTTTTTGCCTGGCCACGAAGCCCCAATAAATTGATATCATGCATGGAAAGGATGGCCCGCTCTAGGTCGGGGATCACGGTTTCTTCATACCCCCAGATCCCTTCGAATACGTTCTTTTTTTTCTCCAGGTTATCAATAAGGTTCTCCCTCAACTCTTGTTTGACCGACCTTGTTTTGTAACCGGATGCCTTAAGGTCACCCAGTGTTTTTATCGAATGGATATCCATTGAATTCTACTATTAAATTTTCTTTCTCCTGTTCCGCCTGTAATCTTCGAAGATCATATGCCCAAGACCTTTCAAGCTGCTATAGTACGCATTTCCGTTATTTACTTTTGTAAACTCACGTACAAATTCTTTCAAATAGGGATCCGAGGCGATCATAAAGGTGGTGACAGGAATATTGAGTTTTCGGCATTGTTTCGCTAAATTCAGAGTGCGATTCAATATTTTGCTATCCAGGCCAAAGCTATTTTTATAATATTTTATTCCCTGTTTCAGGCAGGTAGGCTTTCCGTCCGTGATCATAAAGATCTGCTTATTAGGATTCTTTCTTCTCCTGAGTAGGTCTAATGATAACTCTAGCCCTGCTACGGTATTCGTATGGTAGGGACCCACTTGTAAATAGGGCAGGTCTTTGATCTCTATTTGCCAGGCGTCGTTACCAAAAACGATAACGTCCAGCGTGTCTTTGGGATATTTTTTGGTGATCAGCTCGGCCAGCGCCATAGCCACTTTTTTTGCCGGTGTGATCCGGTCTTCACCATAAAGGATCATACTGTGAGAAATGTCGATCATGAGTACCGTGGAAGTTTGAGTTTTGAACTCATTTTCCATCACCTCCAGGTCATTCTCAGTCATCATAAAGCTATCCAGCCCATGGTTGATCTGGGCGTTCCTCAGGGAATCCGTAACAGAGATCTGTTCTAGTGTATCACCAAATTGGTAATCACGTTTGTCTGTACTGGGCTCGTCTCCCAAACCGCCAAAATGCGTTTTATGGTCTCCCCTTTTAGATTTTTTTAGCTTTCCAAAGATCTCCTCCAGGGCACTGCTCCTTATCTTTTGCTCGCTTTTAGCGGTGAGCTCAAAACTACCTTCCGGGGTTTTATCAGTGATATAGCCTTTATCTTTCAGTTCTTCTATAAAATCGCCAATACCATATTCATTACCCGTCAGGTTGTACTGGCGATCAACGTTATTTAACCAGTTGAGCGCTTCCGCAACATCCCCCGAAGTAATGACTAGCAACTGCATAAAAATGTCCAGCAGATTCTCAAAATCTGACTTCTCTTTTGCCGGTTTGGGAATATATTCAGTGAATCTATGTCCTAACATGGGGAAATTGAATTTAGGAATTCGTTATGCCTAATAAACCCTTAAATTAAACATTCTGTTCATAGGTTTATAAAATATTATAGCCTTCGAACCGTTGGTTGTACGTAAGAATAAGAATAAGGGTTCTGTAAGGAGAAGCCGAGGCGGGAAAAACCATGTCATTGGAAATAAAAACGATGTTTAGAATAGAATTTAAGGATACTGATCTGGATACCAGTGATTTATGGACCTCCTCGGACAATAAATGACCAAGGGGGTAATGATAAATTAATTTGAAATATATAATATTAACCAGTTTTTTTTGCTACTTTGCCACTTAACCATTAAAACGTCAACTATGAGAAAGTCTATACTGGTCATTCTTTTTGGTGTTTTCGTACTTTCTTCATGTGCTCAGTACACATGCCCTACATACTCTAAGGCCCCCGTCGAGGAGACCGAAGAGCAAAGGGAAGAAGAAAACATCTAAGAAATAGATTTTTAGTTGTACTCAATGAGTACAAGAATTTTGTTATCAAAAATATTAAGCCGTTGCCATCCAATCTTCGGCTTTTTCTTTGCTAGCAAATGCTTCTACTTCTAATTCGGAAGATATTTTTGTTAACACGCTTTTTACGGCTGAAACAGCAAAGATATCTTTAGAGTGTATCACGGAAGCCTTTTTTAAACCATGAGCAATCGCTTTTGGGAAAAAATGGCCTATCATCCATCTTTGACACCCTACCGGCACAATGCCCATATAGGTCGTGTCGTCAGCCCATTTTTCAACCTGGAAGTCTTTGATAGCTTCTAGAACCCGGTTAAAGATGGCTTGGAACTCCTCTTCACTGATCACCTTCCGGCCTGCATCTTTCCATTCTCCCATGATTTTGCGCTCAGCGGGCACAATTTCCACATGGATCCATTCATTGTCTAATAAAGTGTTCATAATTTTCTCGATTTAAATAGCTAAAATTAGTATTTACAGCCTCTTGATGTAAGACCATAAAAACCGTATTTTTTTAGCCGCTACCGAGTACGAAAAAAGACTTAGTAGCTCTTGCGAGAAAGACTTAAGACCACGAAAGGGTCCTTTAAAGACTTTAAAGACAAGAAAGATAGGTATAAGGTATAACCGGGAAAAGATACTCCTCCCGGTTATAATTGTTTTTAGGGCATCGTTCTAAAGATATAGTCCCATAATGGGGAGGACACACCGAACGCTCTTTCATGGTTTTTGTAATGATGAATGCCATGATGTACCCACAAAGTTTTGAAAATATTCTTGGGAGGTTGGTAAGCATGTACAATATAATGTACAAACAAGTACCCGGCGTACCCTGTTAAAAAACCGGGCAAAAAGGCAAAGACGAAATCTCCCATGACTAGCCTAAGCAAAAATAACAGGATCGTGGCAATGGTTATACTCACTACCGGGGGCATAGCCAGCCTGTCTTTATCTTTAGGGTAATCATGGTGTACCCCGTGAAATGAATATTGGATCTTACGGCGTAGTTCAGTATATGTGGCCATATGAAACAAGTACCTGTGCATCAGGTATTCTACTAAACTAAATACCAATAGACCTACGAAAAACAGGGAGATCGTTAACCAGGTATACAGGCTGGTATTCACAACGCTCCAGTAGAGAAGGCCGATGGAGTACAATAAAAATACGGTTATAGGTACAGAAATATGTGTACGTGATAACTTTTCAATCAAACGGTTATTGAAAAGAACCTTGGTTCCTTTGTTGTTAGGGATGTTTTTTACTGGTGCTGCTTCCATAAAATACAAAAACTTATTTCCACAAAAATAGACCTTGAGTTTTGTAGACAAACAAAATTAGAGAAAAAATCGATTCAAGAAGCTTGGAACTTTTCTTGGGGAAAAAGGATACGATTGTACATCATTTCATATTGAGGCATAATTTTATTCACCTCGAATTCTTTAGCCCGGTCCAGGGCTGCTGCTTTAAACCTCGGGAGATTATCTTTATCCAACACATACAAAGCTTTACGGGTCATGTCATCTACATCCCCCACTTCACATAAAAAACCGGTCTGACCATCGATGTTCAGTTCCGGGAGTCCCCCTGCATTAGTAGAGATCACAGGCACCTCACAGGCCATAGCTTCCAGTGCGGCCAGGCCAAAACTTTCTTTCTCAGAAGGCATAATAAATAGATCGGCGACGGAAAGTACCTCTTCCACGGCTTCTAGTTTGCCCAGGAATCGGACATCTTCACATGCTCCTAACTCCCGGCATAGCGCTTCTATATTATTCCGCTCCGGACCATCGCCTACGAGTAATAATTTGGCCGGCACCTCTTTCCTTAGGTTGTAAAATATCTTGACGACATCGTCTACCCTTTTGACTTTCCTAAAGTTAGACGTGTGTACTAGCAACTTCTCGTTGTTAGGGCAGATAGCCGTTTTAAAATGCTCCTTTTTTTGCTTTTTGAAACGGCTTAAGTCTATAAAATTTGGAATTACCTCGATCTCTTTGATAATATTAAAGTGTTCGTAAGTATCCTTTTTCAAATCCTCGGAAACCGCCGTGATCCCATCGGACGCATTGATGCTGAACGTAACTACCGGGGCGTAAGAAGCATCTTTTCCTACCAAGGTAATGTCTGTGCCATGCAGCGTGGTCACTACCGGGATATTGATGTTCTCCGTTTTTAAGATCTGTTTGGCCATGTAAGCTGCCGAGGCGTGAGGTATGGCGTAATGAACATGCAAAAGGTCGAGTTTCTCATATTTTACCACGTCTACCATTTTGCTGGCTAATGCCAATTCATAAGGTGGGTATACAAATAGGGGATAAGTCCTTATATCCACCTCGTGGTAGAAGAGGTTTTCATTAAAAAAGTCCAGCCGGGTAGGCTGGGAATAGGTGATGAAATGAATTTGATGCCCTACCTTCGCCAGCGCTTTTCCAAGCTCCGTGGCTACTACACCGCTACCTCCAAAAGTGGGGTAACATACAATTCCGATTTTCATAAATTTATCTTTAGTCTACACCTTGATCATATTGTGTATAGCTCCAGATCGCTTTGTAAATCACTTCTTGAATTCTTGTACGGATATTATTTTGTATTAGTTTTCGATTACTCGCATCCGGATGAATTCTATTCGACAAAAACACATACACGAGGTTGAACTTTGGATCTGCCCACGCGGCGGTCCCGGTAAAACCGGTGTGCCCAAAAGCTTTGCCAGAAGTGAACCTAGAGGCGGGGCCATACCATTGTGCCGTGGCAGGTTTGTCCCATCCCAATCCCCGGCGATTGCTGTCGTACTGCTGGGCAGTGAATAATCCCACGGTACCGGGCTGGAGAAACCGGTAGCCACCATATGTTCCGCCTTGCAGATGCATTTGCATGAGTTTAGCGAGGTCCAGCGCATTACTGAATAAGCCTGCATGACCCGCCACGCCGCCCATGAGCGCTGCTCCCTGGTCATGGACTAGCCCGTAAACGAGTGTATTCCTAAAATAGTCATCATCTTCTGTCGGAGCTATCCTAGAAAGTGGAAATCTGCAAAGGGGAAGGTATCCCGTAGAGATTAATCCCATAGGATTGTAGAAGTTATGCTGCAAGAACTCTTCCATAGGCTGGTTCAGTTGGCCTTCTACCAGCCGTTGTACGAGGTAATATCCCATATCGCTATAACGGTAGGGATACGGCTGCCGCCTATTTTTCCGTACAAGTTTCGAGTCTTTTACCCAATTCCAAACGCTGTCCTTAACGGTCTGTGAGCTGTATAGGCCCGGGGATACTTGGTATTGAAAATCTATTGCCGGGGCTGGGTTGTAATAATTAGGAATATAAGCTGAATCTTCCAGGGTCCGTTTCCAAAACGGCAGGTAAGGCCATAACCCGGCTTGGTGGGTCAAGATATCCCGTAAGATCATATTCTCTTTATTCGACCCCTTTAGCTCCGGCAGGTAGATGGAGATCTTTTTATCCAGGTCCACCGCGCTGCGTTCATGCAAAAACATAAATGCCTGCATGGTGGCAGCTACTTTGGTGATAGAGGCCACGTCATAAATAGTTTCTTGGGTTACCGGCTTTAGGCTGTCATAGGTATAATACCCATAGGCCTTTTCGAATACGATCTTCCCGTCTTTTGCTATTAAGACCTGTGCGCCAGGGGTAGCTTGATCCAAAATGGCTTCGTGCATGATCTCGTCGATGCCTGTGAGAACCCGGCTATCCATTTGGACATTTTCAGGTAGATCGTAAGCTAATCTTTCAATATTTTTGACGTCCAAACCTGTGCCATTGGACACTGAACCCGGCAGGCTCACCGGTATTCTCCCGTTTACATCATTGGCCCCAAAGCAAGCCTCTGCCACCAGGGTTTGGGTGGCAGGGGTATTTTCTTCGATGTGGAGCAGGTGTGAAGCATGTATAAGACCTTCTAATTCTTGAACATCCCCAAAGTGATTGATGATCACAGGCATTTTATCACTTAACGTTTTCAAAAACTCGATCTCTTCATTTAGAAGAGACTGGAAGATACCTACAAATACGATATCATGATTTTTAAGCTGTTTTAATAGTAGGCTTTCGTCATTGTACGATTTTTGGTAATGGCTGAAATAGGCATAGTTGTCTAACGTATTTTGAAATGTGTCTCCTTCTCCAAAACACAGGGAAGCAAAGTATTTTCCACCTACTGTTTTCACAGGTAACAGCCCGCTGTCATCTTTTACCAAGGTAACAGCTCCCCGGTAAAGTTCATACTCTAGGGCAGAAGCTTCGGGGGTAGCCAGGTAAAGGGTCAAATTATCCGTATTGATCGGTTGCCAGCCGGGTAAATTGGCTTGATACTTGGTTTTTAAGATCTTTTTGACACTCCTTTCCAACTGTTCCCTGGCGAAATCATCCTTTTTAACGATCTTTTTTATTTGCTTGCTGGCCGCAGGTATTTGCGTGGAAAAAAGAATAATGTCTGAACCCGCCAGGAAGGCCCATTTCTCCGGCGAACCGGCGGCTACCCCAGTAGTACTTTCGGAGTGACCGGGATGACCTGTAAAGAGCAACCCGTTAAACCCCCATTCGTTTTTCAATGCCACTGATAGGGGCACCGGCTCTTCCTCTTCGTCCTTTTTTGTCCTGGTATGAGCGACCGGTGGCGGCTGGCTGCGTGTCATGATGCCTCCTACGCCTTCCCGGGATAAGGCATAAAAAGGTGAAAGCTCGGTGAGGGTATCCTTGCGATGCGCGGGATCTGCACCTGGGCCTACCTCTATCAACTGGCCACTTTGAGCCCGGGCTGGGAAATATTTAGCAACAGCCAATACCCCATGATCCTGTAATCCCTGGGTGTAGGCCCATACTTTCCCTGTGACTTGGCGCGGGTCGTCTCCAAATGATAGCGCGTTTAACGAAGGGTCTCCCAAGGGGTCATACAGGTTGGCTAAGGGTGAAAAATTAATGTGTACTCCCAATACCTTCATCTGCCGGGCGATCTCGGAGGCCATTTTGGTAATGAGATCGTTGTTTTGTATTGCGCCTAAGGTTAAAGGTTTGGGAAACTTTGCCGCCCCTTCCAGTTGCATGCCCATCCCGGTGGTCACATCCATACCAATAAGTAAAGGTACCTGCGCCTGTGCCTGGAACCGGTTCGTGAGTAAGGCTTGTTTTACGGGATCACCATCGGAAAAAGCTAAGCCGCCTATGTAATTCTTTTTCACCAGTTGCTCAATCACCTGGTGGTGCTGCTCATTACCCCCGGAATACACCTCTACCATAAAAAGCTGGCCTATCCGGGCATCTAAGCTCATAGCGTCATAGATACTGTCCACCCATTGATCAGCAGCTTTTGAGCTAAGAGAAGGTTGTGCACTGATAGTAAATGTAAAAAAAACCAGTAAAGCGCCGCTAAAAACTATTTTGATCATGCAGCCGTTGTTACCATTATACACGATACCAATTATCGTTAAGTTTGCACAGGACTAAATTAAAAAAAATACGCCACAACGTTGTGCCGTAGGAACGGCATTCGTATTATTTTAGTATAACAGGAAGAATACCCTATGGTTTTGTATTGCTTGCAAGTCGGAAGACGACTACACTATCTAATTGCATTGTTATGAAGCTACCATCTTTTTTTCGTACGCCACGATACCAAAGGTTTCACATAGAGCCCCGGTACTATGACCCGGTAAAAGAGGAAATTGATAAGCGTACGGAAGCCATACGCAGGGAGCTGGGTACAGGCAATGACGAACTCGACCGACCGGGTTACGGTTCCCGGATCGCCGGATCCTTCAAGACCCGGAAGTCGGCGTCTACAGGGTCGGCTACCATTACACAGCTGGTGATCATGGTCCTGCTGGTCGCCGTGATTTTCGGTTATTTATATGTGGGCAACATGGCATTGTATATATTTGCTTTATTGTCTTCGGTATTGATTTACCTGAAGATGAAAAGAATTATATAGATACAAAACTCCAGTCCAATTGCATGCCAGACATCATCCGTCTACTTCCTGATTCTCTTGCTAACCAGATCGCTGCTGGGGAAGTGGTACAAAGGCCAGCTTCGGTGATCAAGGAGCTGCTGGAAAATGCAATAGACGCGGGTGCGGATAAGATCACTGTGATAGTTAAAGATGCCGGGAAGGAGCTTATCCAGGTCATCGATACGGGACAGGGCATGTCTGAGACCGATGCGCGCATGAGCCTAGAAAGGCATGCTACTTCAAAGATCTCGAAATCAGAAGACTTGTTTGCGATCCGGACGATGGGTTTCAGGGGGGAAGCCTTAGCTTCCATTGCTGCCGTGGCACAGGTGGAGATCAAAACGAAACAAGCTGGGAAAGAGCTGGGCTCAAGGATCGTGGTGGAGGCGTCCGATGTTAAGGCGCAAGAGCCCGCGGCGTGTGAAGAAGGAACGAGCATTTGCGTAAAAAACCTTTTCTACAATGTGCCGGCCAGGAGAAATTTCCTCAAGTCTAACGGCGTGGAAATGAAACATATCGTAGATGAATTCCAGCGAGTGGCATTGGCACATCCCGGGGTGGGTTTTGCCCTCTATCAAAACGATCTTGAGACTTACAGTGTATCCCCGGGGAAGCTGAGTCAAAGGATTGTGAGCTTATTTGGTAAAAATTATAAGGAACAGCTCGCCAGCTGCGCTGAGAACACGGACCTTATTACCATCCACGGGTATGTCGGTAAGCCCGGGTATGCAAAAAAAACACGGGGTGAGCAGTTTTTCTTTGTCAACAATAGGTTCATAAAAAATAATTATCTCAATCATGCCGTGGTCAATGCCTTTGAAGGACTTATCCAAGAGGGCTATTTCCCCTTTTATGTTTTGTTCATTGACATTGATCCGCGTCATATCGATGTAAACGTACATCCCACTAAAACAGAGATCAAATTTGACGATGAGCGTACCGTATACTCGATTGTAAGATCGGCAGTGAAACAGTCGTTGTCTTCACATAACTTTACCCCGGCGCTCGATTTTTCAGCGGATGTTAACCTAGGGCAAAAGCTAACGGCTAGCCGCGAAACTTTAAAAGACAAGAATTATACCCAATTCAGAACTACAGGTAGAGAGCAAGCCAACATAGAGAATTGGGAGAAACTTTTCGATGAGAACGAAGGGAAAGTTTCTATGCAGGACCTTCAGCATGAAGAGGATAATAACCTTGTTTTGACCTTTGGCAGCAGCCTGAACAAAACGTCCGGGGAGCCGCTGGAGGGAGAGCCGGGGCAGGCTATTTTTCAGCTTCACCTCAAGTATATCGTATCCCAGGTCAAATCGGGGATGATGTTCATAGACCAGGAGGCGGCCCACGAGCGTATTCTTTTTGAAAAATACCTGGCCAACTTAGAGCAGCGGTCCGGGGCTTCGCAGCAGTCCCTGTTCCCCCAAACGGTTTCGCTAAACCCGGGAGACTATTCGCTCGTTATGGAAATGGAGGAGGAGATAAAGGCGTTGGGATTTGTTATAGAGCCCTTCGGTAAGCGTGATGTTTTGGTGAAAGGAACGCCAATGGACATTTCTCATTTGAATGAAGGAGGTATTTTCGAGGGATTGATAGAGCAGTTTAAGAAAAATAAGGCGGAATTATCCATCCCTAGGAGAGAAAACTTGGCACGGTCACTCGCAAAGCGAACAGGGCTCAAGGAAGGGGTACGGTTATCACAAGAAGAGATGCAATCCCTGGTAGACCAGCTATTTGCCTGTGAGATCCCTAATTACGCTCCCAACGGCCGATCGACTTTTTATATTTTGGATTTAAAAAAGATAGAAAACTATTTTAACTAATTATGCTTAGACTTACCCCGGTAGTAAGAAACTTACTGGTCATAAACATAGCTGTTTTTATTCTTCAACAGGTAATGCCCGGTATTAGCCTGGGATTATCATTATGGAAATTCGGCTCGGTGAATTTTGCGCCTTACCAGTTTTTTACTTACATGTTCGCCCATGGCGGTTTTACTCATATCTTATTCAACATGTTCGGCTTGATCTTCTTAGGCCCGCTGTTGGAACAATTTTGGGGACCTAAGCGGTTTTTAACTTTTTACTTGGTCACAGGTATTGGCGCAGGGCTATTGTATAATGGTATCGAGTATTTCCAGGTAAATAAAGTGAGGAGCCAAGTAGAAGCTTACTTGGAAAATCCTGACCCCGAAGCTTTTAATTTATTGATCGTAGATAATGATAATGGCTTAAACCCAGAGATCTATGATTTCATAGATGAGTACGCTGATAACCCTAATAGTGGCTGGGCTAAGGAGCGTAGTTTGCAGTATGCGCGACAGTTGCTTGATTTGAACTTAAATTATGGCACTATGCTAGGGGCCTCGGGCGCTATCTATGGAATATTAATGGCCTTTGGATTGTTATTCCCCAATACGGAACTGATGTTACTTATACCACCCATACCCATCAAAGCCAAATATTTAGTATTGATCTTAGGCGGTATAGCCATTTACTCCGGGTTTAACAGTAGCCCTGAAGATACCACTGCCCATTTCGCCCACCTGGGAGGAATGATATTTGCTTTCATAATGATCAAGATTTGGCAACAAGGTAGAGATAGATTTTATTAATTTGTACTATGTACGGAGGAGGAATAAAAGAAGATTTTAAAAATGCGTTCAATAACCCCAATGGCGCCCACATCCAGTTGATCATTATCAACGTGGTGGTGTTCGTTGTATTGGGATTAATAGGGGTTTTTGCCGATTTTTCGTTGGGAAGAGGTACTCTAGATGTTTCACGGGAGTATTTCGGACTCCCGATGCATTTGAACGAGTTATTATCCCGTTTTTGGACACCCATTACCTACATGTTCGTGCATGATGGGTTTTTTCATATCCTCTTCAATATGCTGTTCCTGTATTGGTTTGGCCGTATACTCACGGAATACTTGGGAGGTGCTAAGGTCACAAATATCTATATTCTTGGCGGCCTGGCCGGTGGGCTGATCTATCTTACGCTTTATCCCGTAATTCTCCAGCTTTTAAACCCCGGGATGGATATATCTGCGATCAGTCCTAACTTGGTCGGTGCTTCGGCAGGGGTGTTTGCGGTGGTTTTTGGTACGGCTGCCCTAGTCCCTAACTATACCATGTTCTTGCTTTTCATAGGGCCGGTCAAGATCAAATACATTGCATTGTTTTATGTGCTTTCGTTCTTGCTACAACTATCCGGCTCTAATGCCGGGGGGGAACTGGCACACATTGGTGGGGCCTTGGTCGGTTTTCTTTACATTAAGCAACTGCAAAAGGGGAATGACTTAGGGGCATGGATCGGTTCTACGTTACGGTTTTTCAAGAGCTTTTTTATAAAACAACCCAACATTAAGGTCACTTACAAACGCAGTGCCTCCAAAAGAAGCACAAAAGACAGGGCCGCAGCCCCGCGGGCCAGCGGTAGAACTTCCTCTCCTATGACTTCACAAGAAGAAATTGACGCTATCCTCGATAAAATCTCGGAAAGAGGCTATGAAAGTTTAACGAAGGAGGAAAAGCAAAAGCTTTTTAATGCCAGTAAGAAATAGTCTTGAGTAGCTAATCTTGAGTCTTGAGACTTTGAAACATACGGTTAAGAAAACGATCGAGGTAATTATCATTTTAGTAGCTTCCCTCCCGATTAATGGTCAAAATACATTATGAACGTAGCCGGGATTTAGCCCGGTTTATTAGGATTGGTACTGGCTATGATGGCATAGGCACTGAAAAAAATTGACAATGAGAATTTTAAAGACAGGGGAAGATTATGAAGGGCGCTAAGCCGGCTCGATGAGATTTTCGATGCTCCAATAAATTCAAAAGAAGGGGATGAAGCTGAACTTCTTGTATTGTTGATAGAAAACTACGAAAATGAACATTATCCCATTGGTCCGCCGGACCCCATTGAAGCGATAAAGTTCAGGATGGAACAGATGGGGATGAAGAAGAAAGACCTGGCCGAGGTGATCGGTTACAAAAGCAGGGTATCAGAAATCTTAAGCAGGAAGCGGAAACTTACCTTAACTATGATCCGTAACCTCCATGAAAAGCTGAAGATCCCGTATGAATCACTTATGACCGACTACTAAAAAGGAACGGGCATCGAAGTGATTGAAGCTCACTATGACTAACTACAACTTTAAAAAACGTAATCTTTTTTCCGGCCCGCATTTATTGGGCTTGCTATTCATTATTGCAGGAATATTCGCATTGGTGAGCCCATTCGTTTTTGAAAGCCAAAGTTCCTATGAGCGATCATTATTCGTAGGTATGGCCGCCTTGATCATTGGCATAATGATCTTATCTTCTTACAGTGGTGTACTTATCGATTTTTCCGCTCATAGGGCAAAGGAATATATCTGCCTATTGGGGTTTAAAATAGGAGAGTGGGCTGATCTTCCGGGCATCAACACAATAAAAGTGTTAGAGATTAGCCAAAGAACGTCTAATACACCAAATGGTGTTAGCCCTACGCTCACAGGCCGTGTGACACTTTATAAGACCTTTTTGTATGCTGATGATTCCAAGCCTGTATTGTCCTTTGAGTATAGCCGGAGGGAACGTGCCTTAAAAGACGCAGAGCACTTGGCTACGTATTTGGATGCTACGCTGAAGGTAGCGTTTAAAGAATAAGCAGTTGCTACAGTACAATAAAGATAGAGGTATACTCCTAAAAATCGCAACATTGTTGCATTTGTATCGTTGCATTAATAGATTTGCCCTCGTACATCATGTTGATCACTCGCTCATTAACCTTCTCGTATGATCACCGTGCCACGTTCCAGTTTCCGGACATTTCCCTGGAAGCCGGTACGGACTTATTGATCTTAGGAAAATCGGGCATCGGTAAAACCACTTTGCTTCATTTAATGGCTGGGCTGTTATCACCGGGTACTGGCCATGTAGAATTAATGGGCACCGAGCTTCAAACGTTATCTCCTGCCAAACTGGACCGATTCCGGGGCAGACACATTGGCCTTGTATTTCAACGCCCGCATTTTATCCGCTCCTTGTCCTTACAGGAAAACCTAGCACTGGTGCAATACCTGGCCGGGAAAAGACAGGATAAAGCGCGGTCGCAGCAAGTACTTGAAAGTCTTGACATCACCCATAAACGATATGATAGGCCTCACTTACTCAGCCAGGGGGAACAACAGCGTGCCACTATTGCCATGGCTGTACTTAACAACCCTCAGCTTATCCTCGCGGATGAACCCACTTCAAGCCTGGATGATACCAACTGCCTGAACGTAGCCTCACTGCTTAAGCAGCAAGCTGCTACCACAGGAGCACAATTAGTGGTCATCACCCATGATCACAGGTTGAAAGCACATTTTCAAAACTCAATTCTCCTATGAACATTGTTAAGTTAGGCTACAAGAATATAGCAGACCGTCCGTTAAGTACGCTGTTAAGCCTGCTATTGCTGACGCTGGGGGTAGGCATGATCGCTTTGCTTTTGCAGGTCAACCGCCACATCCAGCAGCAGATGGAGAACAATATTCGTGGTGTTGATATGGTGGTAGGCGCAAAAGGTAGCCCGCTACAGCTCATCCTTTCAGCCGTTTACCATATTGATGCACCTACAGGTAATATTTCTTTGCACGAGGCGGAACAACTCAGGAAAAACCGCCTGGTGGCTGCTGGTATCCCGCTTTCCTATGGCGACAGTTACAAGGGTTACCGCATCGTTGGCACCGATCATCAATACCCTGAACTGTATAAGGCCCCTGTGTCCAACGGGCGGCTTTGGCAGGAGCCCTTCGAGGTGACTATCGGGGCCACAATAGCCCAAAACCTGGGCTTGCAGATAGGTGATACCTTTATGGGGACTCACGGAATGGGGGAAGGGAGTGAAATCCATGACGAACATCCTTACCAGGTCGTGGGGATATTAGGTTACGCGAATGCTGTAATTGATCAGCTTATTCTTACTGCCACCGAAAGCGTGTGGGAGGTCCATCATCATGAAGAAGAAAAATCGGAAAACCACCCGGGGGAAGAAAACCATGCGCATGAAGAAGCTGATGAAAAGCATTCCGAGACTACGGCACATGATGGTACCCCCGGGGAAGAACGCGAGATCACTGCCATGTTGATCCGGTTCAGGAGCCCTATGGCCATGATACAGCTTCCCAGAATGGTCAACGAGAACACCAACATGCAGGCCGCCGTGCCCGCATACGAAATCAATCGTTTGTTCAACCTGTTGGGGGTAGGGGTGGATACCCTCAGCACCATTGCCCTTGTCATCATGGCGGTATCGGGGTTGAGTGTATTTATCAGCCTTTACAACGCCTTAAAAGACCAGCAGTACGAAATGGCCCTAATGCGTACCTATGGGGCTACCCGCTGGCAGTTGGTCTGGCTGGTGCTGCAGGAGGGGTTACTGCTTGCAGGGCTGGGTTTCCTGTTAGGCATACTCTTTAGCCGGGTAGGCCTTTTGCTGATATCCGGCCTAATGGAAGCCCGATATCACTATTCGTTTTCGGGTGGGGAGATCATTAGGGAAGAATGGCAACTGCTGGTTGCCTCCCTAGTCATCGGGTTGCTGGCCTCACTACTCCCGGCAGTACGTGCATTTAAGATCAACATTTCCAAAACATTGGCCTATGATTAGATTAGCGATCCTATTCTTACTTGTTACTGCTACGCCGGTAATGTCCCAGGTCGAGATCACATGGAATACACTGGATGATGTTCAGTTTTCGGGGCAATACAACGAGGAGGCCCAGGCCAATTTTTATTATCCGAATTTTGGCAGCGCGGTAAAGGCCCTGGAAGGTAAGCAGGTGTACTTAGAAGGTTATATGCTCGTAATCGATCCTATTGATGGTATTTATGTTCTTTCTCGCTATCCTTATGCATCATGCTTTTTTTGCGGTAGTGGAGGCCCGGAATCCGTCGTTGAATTAGAGCTTCTTCCTGGCAACCTCAATTTCAAAATGGATCAGCGGATCACCATACTGGGAACCTTGGAGCTTAATTACGACGACATTTACCAGTGCAACTATATACTGAAGGATGCACGGGTATACCGATGATGAGGACAATCCACAAACCATACTTGCGTTGGCGCTTATCTTATTCTCTCATGACCATTTCATCGACCAAGTTGAGCGTATCCGGGTTAAGCACTTTCATCGTTACGCGTTTCCCATCAATATAAATTAAACACACGGCATTTTCCACACTGAACGATTGGGTAAAAGAACTCCAAGGCAGTTTTTCCTGGGCATAATAAGGGGCACCTGATGCCCCATTGTTGATTTGATAGATCGGCCGGCTGAAGTCCAGCTTTTCGAATGGGTAATTTTCCGGGTAGATCGGTACTTCATTGGTAAGCTTGAGCCAGTTGTAATTGTGCTCGTCCCCTGTCAGTATCGCTACTACTTTCGTGCTTTGGTTGACCAGGATGTCTAGGTATTCATCCCTTCTTTCGATGATCCCCTTATCCACAGGTTTGCCTACAATGTAGGGCCGGGGGTCGTTGTTCCCACTGTACCACATATCGTCACGGCTATGTCCGCCATTGGGGAAAGCCGGGGTATGTTGTGTCACAAACACGTGGTCAATGTCAGGATCATTCTCGAGATCCCGGATAGTATTTCTCAACCATTGTAGCTGGTTATCCATCAGGAAACCGTGTAGCCCTCCGCTGGTGGACGGTTCTCGCTGTACGGTAGGCGCGTACCAGTAATCGCTGTTGAGCACGATCATAGCCACATTATCATGAATATAGTAGTACACATTCTCCTTGTAAGAAGGAAAATCAACACGGTTAGGATCAGGGTCGTATTTGTTTCCATCTTCACTTTCCGGGCCATTGCTGGGATGAACAAAAGCCTGTTGCATCACAGCTTCTGCCGATTGTGTAGCAAAAGGGAACTTGTCAATAAAGGCCGCAGGCCTACCTTTTTCGTCCCGGAAGATGTATCCCAACGCCTCGTGATTGCCCTGGCCAACGTAGACTGGGATATAATGCCAAAAAGGCTCTATGCTTTTTTTCCAATTGGTCAACTGTACATGCTGCTCTTCTGTGGTGGATAAATACCCGTTGATCATGTCGCCAGTAAACTGGATGAATGCAGCCCCTTGGCTGTAAGCCAGTGCGGCCATTTTTTTGGTGATATAGGCATTGGCCCCATACAGCTTCCGCTCACCACCCCCAGTCGCGTGCCTGCTGTCACTGGTGTAGGCAAACACAAAAGGTTTTCTGCTCCCCTTTTGCGGGGCAGTGGTAAAATGATAGGACTGGGAAAGGTCTCCGTAGCCGATGGTGTAGGTGTATTGCGTCCCTGGGTCTAGCCCGTCAATGGTGATTTCATGATGTGTAGAGGCGCCCTCGTCAGCATATTTTTTCCCACCTACCGCCACATAGGCCAGTACAGGCACGGATGTTTCAAAGGAGATCGTTACACTGTTGGGTTGCACATGGTTTACAAATGGCCCCTCGTATAGTGTTGGAACTACCTGGAAAGGCCCGGTACCGGTAGCAGACACTTCCCCGTCAAACAAGATCAAACCGTTCTCGTCGATCAACCGATACCCGATAGTAAATTGCCCGGTCTCAGACCAGCCCACAAAATCATAAGGGTATTTAAAATCTTCTTTGATATTGATCTCGGCTTTCCCCTGTTCCAATACCTCGGTAAACCGGAATACGGGAAGAGGATGTGGAGCTTTTCCGTAAGGGATCATGCCATAGGTGATCGAGCCTTGCAGGTCACCAAAGTCGAATAAGATCCCATTGGAAGTCCCCTCGGGACTTCCCAGGAGCCGGGGAAGGGTATATCGTGGGCCCGTGGTATCAGCAAAATACCGTTTGTTCTCTTTTTCGAAGTACAGGCGACCTTCGACATCATAAGCTATGTTGCTGTAGCTTCCGGGTACTTGCTTAAGTTGGGACCGGGCCCCGGTGATCATAAAGAGGCAGAGTAGGGGAATCATTGGGATTTTATTCATAATGGAGCTTTGCCTGGCTCTTTTTAATAGGATGCCTGTTTTAATAGGATGCCTGTTCTTTTCAAACTGTCGTGGAATACTGTAATTCTATTCATTCATTTCTACGATATGCCGGTTAAACATCTTTTCAAACACCTTGCGTTTGAGTTCCCTGCCAATGAAAACCAACTTTCCTTCCCTTATCTCTCCTTCTTGCCATGGTGCACCGTCTGTGGCGATGAATGCACTTCGAGCAGACTGAAGCACTACCCGGTTAGGATAACGAGGTATCTCAATTATGCCTTTGACACGATATACCTGGTGTCGATAGAGTTTGACGATCCTGTTAAGGTCCAGTGAGAGGTGATCCAGGTCCAGCGGGTGCTGAAAAGTGAGGGTAAACGTGGTGATCCTATGGCTGTTGGTTCCATGCTCATGATCGTGATGATCATGGCTATAGGCATTTTCAATCGAGCGAGGCCTGGTCGTACTTGTCTTCATGATCTCTGCCACCGGGAAAATCCCTTGTGCCCCGGTAAAGACTGACGCATGGGGATTAATGTTTTCGACCAGTGATTTGATCTTTGGGATGTAGACAGGAGATACGGTATCTGTTTTATTGACGAGGATGACGTCCGCCAGCGCTAGCTGTCGCAGGGCCTCTTCGGCTTCTTCCAGCCACTCTTCTAGCAGGCGTGCATCGGCCAGGCAAATGACCTGCGCCAGTTCGAAAACCTGCTCTACTCTCGGATCTTCCAAAAAAACCTGCAGAATGGAGCTGGGATCAGCAATACCGGTAGTTTCTATGACCAGTCGATCATATTGATCCCGTCTTTTGGCAGCCTCTTCCAGTACATCCAGTAAACCATCCGCCAGCGAACAGCAGAGACATCCGGCGCTAAGTTCGATCACTTCTTCCACCCCGTTAATGACCAGGCCACCATCGATATTAGTATCCCCGCATTCATTCTCAATGACCATGATCCGCCCAGGCAAATGCTCTTTGATGAAATGATTCAGGAAAGTGGTTTTACCAGCACCTAGGAAGCCAGTGATAATATGGACAGGTGTGCGGTCAAGAGAGTTCATTACGGGGTAGTTAAAGGTCCGTTAGCAATGCTAGATTCTGCAAGTTTCTCCATGGTAAGTCTCGGCACAGGCCTATGACCAAAGTAAAAGGTATTAACAACTGCTGATCCTTAATAATTTGTCTTCTTTTCTGCCTCATTTGAACACGCTTTATGTTGGAAAGCTGGCTATTCAATATCCACCCTGAGGATCAACCTTCTTTGCCCTGTATCTTTTATAGGTGGCGACCGATGAACTATTCCCCGTACCGCTTGATTTTGATTGGGGATTTCCCCTTTCAAAATGCCTACATGACCGGTACACAAGCTTTGGAAGCGGGTTGGTTTTTTTACAATTTGCTCATTAGTAGTACCCAAAGCATGCCGGTTGACGGCATCTTCAGGCAGCCATTCTGTACCAGGCCCCAGGTAAGAAGTGAACAACCGTAGCCGGTAACCGTCTACATGGAACTTGGAGCAGGCGTCGTCGGTCACCACTTTTAGATGTAATGTGCCAGTACCATCCTTTGAAAATTGCAGGAAGTCACGGGTAACGTTATGCACATCCTTCCAGAAAAGATCGCCTTCCGGTGACCGGGTATCCTCCCACACGGCCCGTGCCGCTGACAGCTGTTGAGAAGAGTTATTCTTTTCTACCGGGCAGCTGATTGGTTGGAGAGATGCTTGCACCTGTTCCTCTAAGTAGCGTGTAACAGGCGCTGCCAATGACCTCGTCCAGCAGAAAAGGTTCACATCGTGTTGTAAGATCTTGGGGCGATCTTCCCAATTGTGGCTGATCACTTGCCGCGGCCGGATCTTACGCCCCACCCATTGTGGCAAATAACTGTGTATGTTCATATCGGCCATTCGTCGATAAACCGGTTGCCTGATTGCATGCCGATGACGTCAAGGTCATTGACGAGACACTTATCCAGTTCTGCGGTGATCTTCTCCTTTTCCATGTCCATTCCTATGAATACGAGTTCGTTCATACGGTCGCCCCATTGATTATGCCATTTTGCCTGGATCTGTTCTTGGTTTTCCAGGTAGTCAGGGCTTAGGGCACGTTTTTTCATGGATACACTGGCCCACCACCGGCCGTAGATCTCCGCTTTCATCGATCCCCCGGCCTGGCTCCACAATATGGCATGGTCCGGCCGGGAAGCCAGCCAAAAGATCCCTTTGCTGCGCACGACCGCAGGAGGGAAATGACGGCTAACGTATTGCAGGAAACGCTGCGGGTGGAAGGGCTTTGCTTGGCGGTAAACAAATGAGCTGATCCCATACTCTTCTGTCTCCGGGTTATGCCCGATGCCTTTTTGTGCCAGTTCCAACTCTTTCTGCCATCCTGCTGATTGCTCGGCAATTTCATAGTCAAACAAGCCTGTGTTTAAAATTTCTCTTGGATCAACCTTACTGTGCGTGGTGCGAATGATCTTGGCCGTCGGGTTTAATTTGTACAGTGTTTTTTCCAGTAAGCCTAATTGGTCTTGCGTCACCAGGTCTGATTTGTTCAGGATGATCACATTGGCAAATTCTACTTGGTCAGTCAGCAGGTTAACAATGGAGCGCTGGTCCGCTTGGTCATCCGTCATGCCGCGACTCAAAATCGTATCAGCGCTGCCAAAGTCGTTAAAAAAATTGAAGGCATCTACCACGGTGACCATCGTATCGAGCCGACTTATTTTGGTAAGGTCATACAATTCATCTCCCGTGACAAAAGAAAAAGTTTGGGCCACCGGGATAGGCTCCGAGATCCCTGTGCTTTCGATCAGCAGGTAATCGAACTTTTTCATTTTGGCCAGTTTTTCCACTTCGATCATCAGGTCTTCACGAAGTGTACAACAGATGCAGCCGTTACTCATTTCCACCAGTTTTTCATCCGTACGAGAAAGCTTAGTCCCGTTAGCAACGAGTTTTTCATCGATGTTCACCTCGCTCATATCATTGACGATCACGGCTACTTTCAATCCTTCCCGGTTATTGAGCACATGATTGAGCAGCGTGGTTTTGCCAGCGCCCAAGAAGCCGCTTAGCACAGTCACCGGTAACTTTTTTGTTCTGAACATGGTTCTTTATGCTTTATTGTTTTGCTCACAACTTGGACATTCCTGGTTCATTTGCCGTGTATAGTTCCAGTTCAATAGGTGGGCGACGGCTACGATTACCGCGCCACTGGAGGTAAGAACAACCTCATTCCATCCATGCCCAAGAAAATGACCGGTACCCACTAGCGCAAATCCTGCCGTTACCAGGAGAAGGGCTAACTTGTGATGGTGCCTGAAGTACCCCCGGATCAATGAATAGCCAGCGATAGAAAAGCTGGCTAAAATAAATATATACTCTATCCATACATTATCCAAGTATTTCAACCCGGATAATGGAATAAGGCTGAGGAAAAAGGGGAGCGCCGCACAATGCAAGGCGCATAATAAAGAGGCGCTAAAACCAATAAAGTCTAGCGGCAACCCTAGAGTTTGATTTTTCATGTGCTGGTAGTTTAGATGCAACAGGGTTGCAAATATAGGACTATAAATATTAAATGCAACATAGTTGCATTTAATGAATGCGTTTTATAAGCACTTCATTTAGTAGAAAAATAATATAATACATCTTTACGAATGGTAACATTTTCGAAAATGCTTCGAGTAGGAATGACATCAGTCATTTTTTTACTTATTTCTCCAATAATGGAGGTATGGGGAACGAAGATCGATACTTTATAAAGTACGGATTTTCAAAGTGTTGAAAATTTGTGTTGCATGTAGGTCGGCTAGGTCAATACAAGGGTTACGCAGCCATTCCCCAGCGGGGTATGCTTGATACCACCAGTTTGATAAGTAACATTTTCGCGCAGGTTTTTTAAAGGAGAGTTTACTGTCTTGATCACGGTGTACGTTTGATACCCGTATTACAAATGCTTGCGTAAGTGCCCTGTATTACTCAATCGGTCTGCGTTGCAAACGCGAACTAGCTATAAAGGGCTTGGATGCTAAGATCCACGTAAAAAAGATCCGTAGCAGATAAACCTTTTGAATGACCAAACTTACCTAATTTGCCAGTGTTATTACACTAGAACACCGCAAAACTATTATTCTGAAGTATGGAAGACAAAAGACTGATCGGTGATCTTTTGAGTGCCCATGGTTTAAAGAAAACTCCTATACGTATGGAAATGCTAGGGCTTTTTATGGACCATGATTTTGCGCTTTCCGCCAGTGATATTGTAGCTAAGATGACGTCTAAGCGAGACCGCGTAACGGTATACCGGGCGTTAAGTTCTTTTGAAGAAAGTGGGATATTACATCGTGCTTCCGAGGATGGCCAAGGCGTCAAGTATGCCCTTTGTGGAAAGAATTGCCCCGGTGAGGCGCATACACACCAGCATGCTCATTTCATTTGCGAGGAATGCAACCAGACGTATTGCCTGGATGATGTGAAGATACCAGAGGTAAAACTGTCGGATGAGTTTTTGGTGAACAGGGTGAATTACACGCTCAGCGGAATTTGTAAAGACTGCAAGAGTCTCGACCCTGTGGCATGAACGAGTCATGGGGAAATCATTACCGCTATTTCAAAAACAAAAACACGCCCCAAACTGCTACAAAGGCATATATTTCTAAATAGTCAACAAGGCGTGTAATACCGCACACTCCGATCCTGGTGATAACACCGCTTGCCTTGTAAAAAAGTGCCCGGCTTAGTACAGAAGAAGAGCCGGTGGCAATAAGCCTGTTATGCCGCTCACGAACAGCGTTATTGCGAAAAGGAGGAAAATCCCTGCAAAGGCCCAGGTAATTACAAGGTTGCGCAGGTACACGGCATCCACCATGGAGCTGATGGAGAGTACCATCATCCCCAATACCTGCTAGGGAAAGCTTGTATATTAACTGCCAGGAGTCGTCCTTGAGCAAATCGGGCCGACCGGGCATTTTAGAACTGTTTCAAAAAAGTCAGTTTTCCTATGAATTGCTGTTCCTGGAAGGGATTTTCAAGGTCATCGATCCGTGTATCGTTAAACACCAGGTAGATAAAAGAAAGCGGGCGATACTCCCAACTGCCCCTTACATTCCACCGGCCCTGCTCGTCGAAGCTGTTGTACTGGTAGAAGACGGAAAGCTGTACCCTTGGATTCAGCGCAAAACGTGAACCTACGGTGGTAAGGTGCGTTTCCAACGCCTCGTTGGCTTCTCCGAGGCGGCTTAGATCATTGAATTCATAGTCAACGGTGAGGGCGGCGTGGGGGATAGGAGCAAACCTGAGTCCACCTTCTACAGTGGTTCTCTGCCCATTGTAGAATTCTCCCCAGTTAACACTGCCAGAAACCGAAAACTTAGCCGACCGGTCCGTATAAAAGTCAATTTGGTGCCGGGTATAGAAGTAGTCATCTTGTGCTATCGGGATCCCCAATGGGGTAAAATTAAAATTGATGTTTTGCCACGTTGGAAAAACGGCGTATTGCAAAAAGCCACCGTTGGTCAGGATCAGGTAGATAGGGAAGAGGTAAATGTTAGCTTGCTGGAAATTCCCGGGATCGCTGGCGTCATGGTAATAGTTAAAAAATGCGCCGGGATCGAATCGCCTGATCCAGGGTATATTTTTAGGACGCCAGATAAAATAGCCCCCGGGATTGTGCCAGATCACGTTCCGTTGAAATACGAAGCCCATATCGGGGTTGTAATCTTCCGAAACAAAATTGGTGAGCCAACCGGCATAAAACTTATTCGTGGTATAGCCCGCGAAGAGGCTTCCCGCTAGCCCCAGGGTATCGTTGGAATTGTCACGAGAGCCTGATAGCATGTAGGTTATTGTAAGCTCATCCTTGGGGCGGACCAATCCGTCCAGGGTGACGGTTGTATTGTGGCTTTCCCGGATGCCCAACTCACCTGAGCTTTCATCCAGCCGGTGGGTGACCATAATACCCATGTTATTCTCTTTCCCATAATTCTGGAGGTACCGCGCCACGGCAAAGCTTGCGCCCGGAGAATTTGGGGTTTCAGCCTGGTGAATGTACAGCCCGGCTATCGCCCTGTTTTCATTTCTCATCGTGTAGCGTGCGCCGGCGTTGATACGGGCAGGCTCAGCGTCAAAACTGCCTTGCAGCCCTATGGTTCGGCTGAAGAATGGGGTCACGGATCGGTTGCCAGCGCCTGCCCAGATGCCCGAGTTTTCTAGGAAAAATTGCCTTCTCTCCGGGAAGAAAATGTTGAATCGCTCCAGGTTGTTAACGGCTCGGTCTACATCGGCCTGCGCAAAATCGGTGTTAAATGTAAAGTCCAGCACAGAACGTGGGTTTATAGCCCATTTAATATCACCCCCAAGCTTCGCATCACCCTCTGATGAATTGACACCTTCTTCTTCGATGTCATCATATTGGTATAAAAAGTACGGTTCTACTCTTACGTTCGCGCTTGGTTCTGGCAGTTCCAGCCCTTTGAGCCGTGCTGCGTAGGTCATCCTGTACGGGGAAAAGGATTGTGGAATGGCTGGGAAAACGGTCTGCTCATAATCGCGCCGGGCCAAGCGGCTGAAAGTGATCCCCCAGGTCACAGGCTCGGGCCCTTGCGCCTGCTCATACCGGATCGATTTGAAAGGAATAGCGAATTCGGCAAAGTACCCCGAATCTGTACGATGGGTACGCACTGACCAGAGGGCGTTCCAGTCGTTGTCCGTGTTCTCGTCATTGAAGTTCTGTAAATCACGCTGGTTGCCATACGGAGTGGTTTGAAAAGAAACACAGTATTGCTTTAAGTTTTGTGGATCGAGCTGAACTAAAAATATATCATTTTCACCCCAACTAAAATCCCTGCGCAGGTCTTGTACCCGTACGCCCTTGCGCCCTAAAGAATCTTTGCAAAAAGCACCTACATAGAGGTTTTTTTCGTCATAAAGTATTTTAACGCGTGTATCATACAAGTATGTGCCTCCCTGCCGCGGTTCCATCCGGAAGAAGTCAGAGGTCACCGAGGCACGCTGCCAGTCTTCCTCGGAAAGCTTTCCGTCGAGTTTTATGATCCCCTTCACCTTTTGTGCTGTTACCACGGGTGGATCTTCCGGTGGGGAGAAATTTTGGTCGTCCCTGGCCTGGCCCAACGAGACGATCGCCCTGGAACTAAGAAATAAGAGTAGTATTGATCTTACCATAGTTAGAGATCTTTTTCCATTTGAACAAATCCTAATGTAACCACTATAGCTGCCGCTATGGCGATCTTTCCTAATCCGGGCCAAAAGGAGTTCCAACGGTCCTCGACCGGTATCATTTGAAATGTGGGAAGTTTTGAATAATCCTCCAGCAGGATAGGCTTATCCCAAAAAAGCCGGGTAAAGTAAAAGCCGGTGATTTTTCTGTGAAAGCTTGAAAGAACATGCTGGAAGTACAGGAAAGTGTCCAAACCTGTTTCGGCGATATGGGCAAGCGCATCCTGCATGATCACTGGCGGGCCCAGCCATTGAGGGCAGGATGTCCGTTGATTCCTCTTAGCAACCTGCGCATTGTATTGGTCTACCTGGTGTCGGTTGCCGATGTCTTTGAGCGAAGTGAAGGCTGCATAGTTTTTAGTAAGGTCCGTGGCTTGTAGCATAGTTACAGTAAGGTAAGGGGATAAACAGGTTTTAAACTTTGCAGGGTCTCGTTTTAAAGTCAGCAAGTCAAGAATAATACTCGTATGTTCTTTATGATCCGTGGTCATTCTTCTTCTTTAATGATGCCGATGGTGGCCAGCGTTTCCCCCTTATTCACTGGGGGCGTTCCAAGGATGTATAAAATAATCCCACTTTCATGGGCATAAATTTCTTCCAGGGGGGCATTGAAGAAATCTGTGATATATCCTAATTTCATTCCCTTCAGCACATAGGCACCACTGGACTTTAGCGGATAGAAGATCCCGTCATGGGAACTGGTTATATAGGATCGCTCATCGATGAAAGCTATCTTTTCAGCAGGGCTAGGCACTCCTTTGATCATTTCGAGATGGTAAAGCAGGTTTTCGATACCGGCTACAATTTTATTTACGAAAATGTGCTCAACCATTCCCAGTCTTCCACATTCAATATCTGCGGCAGGTATACCCTGCTTAAAAGCTTCGGCAGAACAATAAAGGCTGGGCGATCCCACTTTCATGTAGTCTTTGGAGGTGGTCTTAAAGACGATCACGTGGTCAAAGCCAAGGTTTATGGCCATTTTCCTTCCTTTTTCAGAAATTTCTTGTTTTTGGTCGTGCTGGTAGTAGGCTGCGTAGGGCGCCAGGTCTTCGGGCGCGTCCCCGCCGTGCATATCTACAAAGTAGTTACAGCGGGGAATGATATTGCTCGATATAACATTGGCCATACGCTCGGTGATCGATCCGTCCGGGTGGCCTGGGAATGAGCGATTTAGGTTTTTACCATCAAGTGGATTTAGGTAAGGGGACCTGCCCGAAAAGCTGCCCACGTTGGCGACCTGGACAAGGATCACTGTGCCTGTAAGTATGGTAGGATCAATTCGCCGGATCAGCTTTTGCCCGGCTAGGATAGGGGCATATTCATACCCGTGTACACCCGCCGTGATGCCTAAAACAGGACCGTTTCTTTTCCCGTGAAAAACAGTGACAGGAATAACAGTTTGGTTCGCTTGATCATCCGAAACACGAATTGTAAAATGCTTTTTGGTGCCCGCAGCCACCCGTTCTCCGTTAAAACTAAAAGGACTTTGTCCATAAAGTGCTGGTAGGATCAAGCAGCAGAGAAGAAATGTTAATACCCTGTCAAGTCCCGGGTTAAAGATGTAAGTCGTAAACCTTTGTAAGAAGGTATGAAATTTGAGACCAGGACTATGAAAATAAAGGGGTATCATATTGTGGGTTTTTAGTTTTCAAATTGTACAACCTGTTAAATTCAACCTTATACTAAGTTTTCCTTTGTCTCTGTGCTGGTTTTAACCTTGGTTCCATTTTCTTAGCACGAGGTTAAGCATTGGTCCTGTCTAGGGCATAGTGTAGTATTCCACTGGCGGTCAGTTCCACCGTTACCAGTTCTGTGATGTAGCTTATGACTGTCCGGTGACCGTTCCTTTGTTCAACTGCGTTACGTACTCTTTAAGTGTGACGTTGATTGCGCAGTGTCTAACCGGAGGTCCATAAAAGAGGCGATTATCGAATAATTACCGCGTTTTAGGGCTTTGAAAACAAAGCCACCGGACGGGTCTGTCACTTTGGCTTCACCACTACTAAACTGGATGAAAGTTCCTGGCACTTCCTCACCATTTTCTGTATATACACTGCCCCCTAAAGAGGCTTGCTGCCCGTTGCTCAAGCTGCTGTATAACACTAAGGAGGTGGGAAATGCATATCTACCATTCATGATATAGTAAACGCAACAATGTTGCAAGTTAACATTAAGGTTTTAAACGCAAATATTTTGCGTTTAAATTTTAGTGATAAAAACTTTTACCGGGCGGCGTGCGCGATGGATGGTCGTATCTCTTCTCATATCAAAAGTGGATATGGACAATCAGCTCTTCCGCTTTCAAGTCTTATGAAGACTTGAACTCTTCTCCTGATAGGCTGTGCTTGTTTACCCGCATAACGCGCTGTCCAGCTCCTGGAGGCCGCTTACCCACAGGCCTCAAATGGGTCCGCGCTGTTCCTAGATGTCTCCCCTTCATAAGCTACTTCCCCCAGTCGATTTAAAATCATAGTAGCCTAGGCTTAACATGAGGTTTAGCATACTTTCACAGTCTTTAAACTGGGGATTAGCTTCCGTTCTACGACACCGTAGATTCCGGCTCTCGCCATTAGCCCTCACACAGCCACCGGCGCGGAATGACGTTCGATTTTTTGATCGAGTCCAGGTTACTTGAATTTTCGATGATGTCTTTCTTAGTGTTTGCAGGTTCAGAGCACCTGCGCCAAACGATAGTGGCCAAATGGGCCTTCCCAAGGGTTTCAAGGCCAACCTTAGGTTTTACTTGCCTGCCCCTGCATTCTGCCTCCGGCTACATATTTCTCCTGTACTGGCCGCCTACCTCGAATAAAGCATGGGTAATTTGGCCGAGTGAGCATACCTTGCACGCTTCCATCAGTGCTTCGAAAATGTTCTTGTTTTGAATGGCGGCTTGTTGTACTTTTTTTAGCTGGGAAGGACCCTCTTTTTCATAGCTGCTGTGTAGATCGTTGAGCATTGTGATCTGGTATTCTTTCTCTTCTACCGTAGCCCGGATCACTTCTTGTGGGATGATGGTAGGAGAGCCCTTGGAGCTCAAAAAGGTATTCACCCCAACGATGGGATACTTCCCGGTATGTTTCAGGGTTTCGTAATAGAGACTTTCCTCTTGGATCTTGCTTCTCTGGTACATCGTTTCCATCGCTCCCAATACTCCACCTCGCTCTGTGATACGATCGAACTCTAACAACACCGCTTCTTCGACTAGGTCTGTGAGCTCTTCGATGATGAAAGAGCCTTGCAATGGGTTTTCATTTTTGGCCAGACCTAGCTCTTTATTAATAATGAGCTGTATGGCCATGGCTCTTCGCACCGATTCCTCTGTGGGGGTGGTAATGGCTTCATCGTAGGCGTTGGTATGCAATGAATTACAGTTGTCATATATGGCGTAAAGCGCTTGCAGGGTGGTCCTGATATCATTGAAGTCTATTTCTTGCGCATGCAACGAACGTCCCGAAGTTTGAATGTGGTACTTCAACATCTGGGAACGGGCATCGGCCCCATACTTTTCTCTAAGAGCTTTGGCCCATATTCTCCGGGCTACACGGCCTATGACTGCATATTCGGGATCAATCCCATTGGAGAAGAAGAACGACAGGTTGGGAGCGAACTTATTGATATCCATACCCCGCGCCAGGTAATATTCTACGTAGGTGAAGCCATTAGACAGCGTAAAGGCAAGTTGGGTAATAGGATTAGCCCCGGCCTCGGCAATATGGTACCCGGATATAGATACGGAGTAAAAGTTGCGGACATTGTTTTGGATAAAGTACTCTTGGACATCGCCCATAAGCCTTAGGGCAAATTCAGTGGAGAAAATGCAGGTATTTTGAGCCTGGTCTTCTTTTAAAATGTCGGCCTGTACTGTACCTCTTACCGCGGTGAGTGTTTTCGCTTTGATCGTATCGTAGACGTCTTGGGGCAGTACCTGGTCGCCAGTTACCCCGAGAAGCAACAGGCCAAGACCATTATTACCTTCGGGAAGCTCGCCCTGGTATTTTGGGCGTTCTGCTCCTTTTTCTTTGTAGATCGCCTCTATTTTTTGATCTACCTCTTTTTCAAGGTTTTGTTCACGAATGTATACCTCGCATTGCTGATCGATAGCGGCGTTCATGAAAAATCCTAATAACATCGGGGCCGGACCGTTAATGGTCATGGATACCGAGGTCATAGGGTCGGCCAGGTCAAAGCCGGAGTAAAGTTTTTTTGCATCATCAAGACAGCAAATGGATACGCCGGAATTCCCGATCTTACCGTAGATGTCGGGACGGTAGTCCGGGTCATTTCCGTAGAGTGTGACGGAATCAAAGGCCGTGGAGAGTCTTTTGGCAGGCATAGCGAGGCTTACATAATGAAAACGCCGGTTCGTACGTTCCGGCCCGCCTTCTCCCGCAAACATTCGGGTGGGGTCCTCTCCCTCGCGTTTGAAAGGGTAGATGCCTGCGGTATATGGGAATTCGCCGGGTACGTTTTCCTGTAGGCTCCAATGTAATATGTCACCCCATGCCCGGTACTTTGGAAGAGCTACTTTGGGTACTTGGGTGTGTGAAAGGGACTCGGTGTGAGTTTGTATGGAGATCTCCTTGTCCCTGACTTTGAAGGAATAAACCGCGTCTTTGTATTTTTTCTGCTTAGCCGGCCATTTTTCAATGATCTTTAGGTTTTTAGGATCGATATCCAAGGCCAGCTGTTCGTAGGTTTCCTGCAGGCCTTTTATGAGCCGGTCTTTATCTTCCAAGGTGCTATTTTGCAGGGTTTCAATGGACTTTTGAAGTCCATAGAGCTTTTCGGCTACCTCTTTTTGTTGAGTAACCCATCGATCATAGTCCTTAATGGTCTCCGAGATCTCGCTGAGATAGCGTGTCCTGTTGGGGGGGATCACATGGATCTTTTCCGACATCTCGTGGGTGACCTCAAAGGTGGACTGCAAAGGAGCATTTGTTTTGCCTGCGATCTTCTTCATAAGAGAGACATACAGGCTATTCATACCCGGATCATTGAATTGAGAGGCTATGGTACCAAAGACCGGCAGATCATCGTCATGGGCCTCCCATAGGTTGTGATTTCGTTTGTACTGTTTCTTAACATCCCGCAGTGCGTCCAACGCCCCTCTTTTATCGAATTTGTTGATTGCGATCACGTCGGCAAAGTCCAGCATATCAATTTTTTCAAGCTGGGTAGCCGCCCCGTATTCTGGGGTCATTACGTAAAGGCTCACATCAGAATGATCGGCTATTTCCGTATCGGACTGGCCTATTCCCGAGGTTTCTAGGATAACGAGGTCATACTCTGCGGCTTTCAATACTTTAATAGCTTCATCCACGTGTTTTGAAAGGGCCAGGTTAGACTGCCGGGTGGCCAGGGAACGCATGTAAACACGTTCATTTTTGATAGCATTCATCCTGATCCTATCGCCTAAAAGAGCACCACCCGTCTTCCTTTTCGAAGGGTCAACAGAAACAATGGCAACGGTTTTATCTTGGAAATCGATCAAAAAGCGTCGTACTAATTCGTCTACTAAGGATGACTTTCCCGCTCCCCCGGTACCGGTGATCCCTAGTACGGGAATATCTGCCTTATCCGCGGCCGCTTGTACGGTTTCCAACTCTTTTTGGGCATTTCCGGGGAAGTTTTCTGCCGCGGATATGATCCGTGCTATGGACTTGGCATCTTTTTCTTTTAAGTGGTCAATTTCACCGTTCAGGCTTTTGCCGGTGGCGAAATCACTTCGTTCCACCAAGTCATTGATCATACCTTGTAAACCCATGGCCCTGCCGTCGTCAGGAGAGTAGATCTTTGTAATGCCGTAGTCGTGAAGTTCTTGGATCTCGGCGGGCAAGATCACCCCTCCGCCACCACCGAAGATCTTGATATGCCCGGCCCCTTTTTCGTTCAGCAGGTCGTACATGTATTTGAAGTATTCATTATGGCCGCCCTGGTACGAGGTCATGGCGATGGCTTGGGCGTCTTCTTGTATGGCCGTGTTCACTACCTCCTCTACGCTGCGGTCATGCCCTAAGTGGATGACCTCGCAGCCTGTGGCTTGAATGATACGTCTCATGATGTTGATCGCGGCATCATGGCCATCAAAAAGACTGGCAGCGGTAACAATTCTAACTTTGTTTTTCGGTTTATAGGGCGCAGCTTCCTTCATAGTTTGGATTCGTTCACTTGGAAAGCTTCAAAATTACGATAAATTCGTGATTTTACTAACAACCATTAGTTAGGCTCAAAAGGGAAATCAAAGGACTCAACCTTGTATTACTGGTGAATGTCCAGGCAAATTTGACAAACGCTTCGATTGACGAAAAAGGGAAATATCAATCTATATTACTCTTCCAGTAACGACCGGAGCTTAAGAAGTGCCTTTTGATTCGCGTGGGTGTCGATATTGGTGATCACGCTTTTTTTCTCACGCCCGGTCAGCCGCCAACTCAGTGAAGCTCTCTGCACATTTTCCATTCGTAGGCTGTCTGATCTTGAAAGGTTTTCTTTGGCATAGTCTTCCGGGATATATTGGAGGTCAATACGCTCTATCGTTCCATCGAACCATTTACGGGCATATTCGATCTTATTGTCGTTGGTGATGTCTTGCAGGGCCTCGAAATTCTGGTAAATGCTGCTAATAGGGAGTGTAAAACGATCAAATAAGGAGAGGTTTTCTTTAGGTTGGATCGGGCCGTCCTTTTCGGAGTCCCTGATGGATACGATAACGACCCCCGAGGTATTCTGGCTGACCCATTCCCTAAAGACATACAAAAAGCGGATAGCGTCGGATATCCCGAAATTATCCGTGATCCCGGCGTCCATAATTTCCATGGAAGGCCTGCTGGGTAAGGTGATATTGGGGGTGATGTAGGGGAAGGTGGCACTCATACGCAGTCCACTTAGGAAGCGTAGTTGCTCACTTCCTTGGTTTTTGAAGAAACGCAAGAAATCGATGCCATTGAGCTTATTTTCGTAGTATAATGTATCGGTCACGTTGGTTAAGTACGATACATTTTGTGGGGAGATGTAAAGTTTACGGCCGTCGTTAATGATCGTGGGGGCCATGATGATCATCGGGATAAGGCTTTCTTTTTCACCATAGCGGTAGCTGGCCAGCGGCTTGTCCAGCATCATTTCGGTATTTTTATTGAGCTGATGCTCAAAGGAATATCCGCGATCTTTATCATATTCTATGCCTTCATACTCAAATTTTTTAAAGCCTACGAAAAAGTCGTTCATCAACAGGCTGAATATGATCGCGTTCAAATTGTCGCTCGCAATATTGCTAAGGTGTTTCCGGGCATAAGGATCTACCTTTTTTCCTTGCTTTTTTTGGTATACGAGCTCTCTAAAATAGCTTGCGCCAATTAATCCCCCCGATGCTCCTGTGATCAGCATGGTGTTTTCCATCAGCCGCCCTTTGGTCATTTTATCGGCGGTTTGTAATACGTTAAGCGACCATAGTGCGGCGCGCTGCCCTCCACCACTTACGCATACCAGGACCATTTTGGGTTTACGAGTACTATCAAATTTGGCGCGCCAATTCTGAAGGACCTGCAGGGTTTGCTGTTTGTCTTTTTGCCGGAAATCATGGGCAGATAGTGTGGTGATATTTTCTAAGTTGTAATGTGCCGGCGACGATTGGTAGTTGAGCCCGAAGGCTTGGTAGGTCTTGTTGAACACATTCTTTTTCATGAGCACATTGAGAGCCAGTACCAGGATGATCATAGCGGTAATGGACCAATTGCCAAACCAATAGGAGAATGCGCCGGCTAGCATCACGAATATGGTCAGAAAAAGAGTGACACTGGCAGCGGCTGGTATTTGCAGGATCTCTACATCTTTAAATATTCCTAAAACCAGCAACACGGCAAAGATCAATAATTCGATGATCACCAGGTTAAAATGGTTTTGATCAAATACTTGCAAAATGGTTTCCCGGTGATAAAGCCCTTTGTGGTCTTCTACCAGTTTGGCTTCAAACCTTAAGTTCAAGTAGCGGTCTACCCGGATCTGTTTTTTCCGGGCGATGTCCCATTTTTTCATAGCGCTGGCACGGGTGGCTTTTATATTCTGCTTGAGCTTTTCGTCTACTTTGTGCACGACATACCTGAAAATATTCTTGTTGGTAAGCCAGAAGTAGGTGAATAGAAGGGCTGTCATCAGCATATAGCCGCTGATAAATCCAAGAATATTGTAAAGCAGCTGATCATCCGCAATGTTTTCATTGGACTTTTCATACCGGATGACCATGATCACGTAACAAATCGCGAAGGCAAAAGGAATAGTGCTGTTGTTAACGCTGAAGGTGGTGAAGGGTCTTTTTAAGGTGCCAATAAAGGTGAACCTATGCCCATCCATAATATAGGTGGTAATGTGAAAGGCGATGCTAAACCCGGCCAAGGTGATGCCTACAATAAAAAATGCCTTGAAATTGACCTCGTTAAGGTAAACGGGGTCTAAAAAAAGGTAGGGGATGCCTAAATAGTTGCCAAAATTACTGCTGATGATCGCGAAAAGGATCAGCCAGCATAACAAGAGAATGTGGTTCCTTTTGATATGATTGAGTAAAAGCTGGACCGGGAATGAATAATATACTGCTTCCAACCACAATTCTACCTCTTTGACCCTTGATCGCATTTAGTTCCTTTTACTCCCACTATAAATTTCGTATTCCAAAAGCCGGGCGTCAATTTTTGCATTGAAGAACTCTATTCTTTTTTTTGTCTTTAGTCCCACGTGCTTTGCCAGTGTTAAGTTGCCTGTAAAGATATATCCCAGGTACCCCTGGCATTGCTGTTTAAAAAAATCGCCTATTGCTTTGTAAACGCCTTCTAATCTTTTTTCATCGCCAAGGCGTTCACCGTATTCGGGGTTAAAAAAGACCACCCCTGGGCCATTACTTGGGATAAATGTATCCTTAAAGTCACAAACTTCAAAGTCTATGAGATGTGCTACGCCCGCTGTGTCAGCATTTTTTTTGGCGGCTTCTATGGCCCTGGTATCCCTGTCTGTAGCGATGATCTTGAAATCTAACTCATTGACAATCTCCTTTTTCGCTTCATTGAGAAGCTTTTTCCATAGTAATGGATCGTATGACCTTGTATGCATGAATCCATAATTATGACGGTGTATCCCGGGAGGTATGTTACAGGCTAGCAGCGCAGCTTCTATGGCTAAGGTACCGCTACCACACATAGGATTGATGAAATGGGACCTTTTGTCCCAGCGGGAGGCTAAAAGAGTAGAGGCAGCAAGGGATTCCATCATAGGAGCTTTAAAAGGGATTTTGCGGTAGCCATGTTTGCTGATCGAATCCCCGGAAGTGTTGATATATATCCCTGCCTGTTGACCTGTCCAATGTAAAAAAAGTACGGTCCGGTCTACATTGGGACCAGAATTTGGCCGTTTGCCTTTTGTCTTCATTACCCGGTCCACTATCGCATCTTTTGTTTTGAGATTGGCAAAACGCGTATCGAGGATCGTATCGTTTTTTACAAAACTTTCGATACGCAGATACCCATTAGCCGGGACGATGCGCTCCCAGGCGATGGCCGAAAGGGCGGTGTACAACTGCGTCGGGTCAGCAGCGGGGAATGATTTTATTTCCAATAACACTTTGGAGGCAGATCTAAGATAAAGATTGAATTTCATGGCATCTGCCATGGTGCCTTCCACCTCTACCCCTAGTTTGTTAACGGCCTTTCCCAAATAGCCTAAGGCCTTGAGTTCTTCTAAGACGTAAGACGAAGTACGAGGAGCACATGATATTATGATCTTAGGCATATTTACGGTTATCGATGTACATTAATCAGCAAACTATTTTATATTCGTCGTCTAACTTAAACTTATTAAAGTTCAGCGTATGAAAAAGAATCACGTGATTTTTATGACTATACTGGTTGGAGTAAATGCCATGATGAGTTGTACCCCCAAATATACGGCCAGTTTTGGCCCATCCCAACGGTTTTATGAAGATGATGCTAAAAGTAAGATAACCACAACAGCATCTGCCGTAAATCCTGTGGAGATGGTAGACCTACATGAAGGTATAGAGGTGCCTCCTGCCGATGAGGTTGTATCACAAGAAAAAGAGATCAAGACATTGAAACCAGGGCAAAATCTTACGGCTTCGGTTCGTGACCTCCAAATGCAAACTGGAGACGTTACAGACGAAAAGGTCAAAGAAATTCTAGGAAAGTATGAATCGAAAAAGTCTTTTTTGGAAAGCGATAAATTAAAGGATCTTGCCCCTAAGGAGAAAAAAGAGCTGATCAAAGAGGTGAGGCGGGATATAAAAGAGATAAAAAAGGCTAAAAAAAAGTCGGCTATCGAAAATAAAAAGATCTACGCCGGGATTATCATAGCCTTAGCGGGCCTTTTGGTGGCCCTCTTGGTGAGTGGAGCTATAGGTGGGGTTGGAATATTGGTAGGTATTGTACTTATCGCTTGGGGGCTTATAGAAGAGGGAGAACTTTGAGAAAGTTCATTTAGTGGCAGTTGCCCTGCCGTTTCTTACTACTTGGCTGATCAATACAAAAGGCTGCCTCTTATGGGCAGCCTTTCATCTTTGATCAAGATTTTCACCTAGTGCGCATTTAGCGTAGCGTAATGCGTACTTATCGAGGCCATAGGATTTGTAATCCGGGCGTTCTCGTTT
>JANQLQ010000059.1 GCA_028280565.1 Fulvivirga sp. | reverse complement strand
CCTCATCAAAAACGAAAAAGACCTTCTTTATCGTCATTCCTGCCGGCCTTGCCGGGTGAGCGATGCGCGAGAGCAGGAATCTGCTGTATCGTTGAACGTGAACCTTTTTTTAAGTGTACTGGGTTTTCGTTTCACGATACAGCAGATTCCTTGTCACGCCTAGCCCCACGCACAGGCTGCAAGGAATGACGATGTTGGAAAGTAAAGAATGACGTTCTTAGGTATAGGTTTTGGATGGGTCTAAAACAGGGTGTGGATCACCCATTCTTTACAACTCGCTGGCACTAGGTTTGAAATTAAAAACCTCATTATCGGTTACTTAAATCAGAAAAAGTAGTCTTAGCCATCATGATTACGCCTTCTTGGTCAATGCAGTTCATGGCGGTGAAAGCCGTGTACTTGACGAGAGCTGATCACCTATAAAAATCGCTTCATGATCTTAGGTGGGCCGAATGTCAAAATAGTATTACAAGCAGAAATATTTCAATTAGCAATGTTTAGCAGATCATGATAAATTTATTTCTTCAAAACAGTCCTAAGTCCAAGACTTTTAAAATGTGGTAGAATTTAAACCCACCTGTATATTTTAGAACTAAATTAGTGGCCTGGCTTTTACCCTAGGTGTTATCGGTAAACCGATTAAAAAGGACTTATGAATTAGGTAGCCTGCCGCTTTACCTGTAGTGGGTCAGCATTAAAACCCAGTGATGGGGTGGACGTAATTTCCAGCCAAGTATGAAATTAGAAAGCAACCAAAAATGAAAAAACAGCCAAAAAAAGACACACCTTCCCATAATCCCGGTAACCATGGCTATTCCAAGCAACCCCAATTGTCGCGTGTCATGCGACGGGATTTTATTAAGACCATGGGGGTGATGATGGGGGGATTGGCTACTGGCCTGCCTTCCCCGGTACAGTCCAAGGTACGTAACCCGGGCGCAGTCGTGGTTTCTGAAGATAAAGGCCTCGACCCGTCCTGGGTCAAATCCCTTTACAAACGTGGTGAGCCTGCGATATACAAGGGCAAAGAGCTCGCATACATTGGCATGCCCATAGGAGGAGTAACCGCAGGCCAGGTGTACCTCGGGGGTGATGGTAAATTATGGTTGTGGCATATTTTTAATGCCCAGCACAATGGGGTCGTTGAGAAAGTCACCCGGTTCCAAGGGCAAAGGATCAGGGCCAGGGACGGGAGCAATTACGTTGTGCCGTTGGAGCAAGACTCTCCACTACAACAGGGGTTTAAAATAGCCGTAAGCCAGGGAAGTAAGACGGTCGTAAAACCGTTGGACCACAAAGGGTTCAAAGATATTACGTTCAAAGGTCAGTACCCGGTGGGAAAAGTAAGTTACCGGGATGAGGCGATACCCGTAACGGTCGACCTTACGGCGTACTCGCCGTTTGTTCCGTTGGATTGGGAGTCGTCCAGCTATCCCGCTACAGTAATGCGTTATACCCTTAGGAATAGGGGCAATGAGCAAGTATCATGCACACTAACGGGTTGGCTGGAAAATGCGGTGCATATCAGTACCGGCGATGCTTTGAAAACGAAGATCAGGAACAGGCTGATAAAAAAAGAAGGCAATGCTATCCTGGCGATGGACGCGCCGGCCTCGTTAGCTACCAACAAAAATTCGGCACACGACCCCAAGGTGCAGCGAGATCATGGCAGCATGTCATTGTTGCTAAGAAATGCCGATGAAACATGCCAGTTCAGCCTTGGCAACGGGGCTATGGAAGGTGTTGATTCTGCGGCAAAAAAAACATGGGTCACTGACCTAAGAGATAGGAGCATCGGCAAGCTATCCCAAACATTTGACCTAGCGGCTGGAGAGGAAAAAGTGGTGGAGTTTATCATAAGCTGGCATTTTCCGAACCTGTACCCTGTGGAATGGAACGACCTAAGCAGTAGGTTCAAAGGCAGGTACTATAAAACTAAATTTGAAGATGCTGCTGCCGTAGGAGCTCAACTGGCTTCTCAACTTGATGTTTTGCACGAAAACACGTTGTTATGGGTAAAAACATTCTATGAAGACTCCACATTACCCCATTGGTTCCTGGACCGTACCTTTGTGAATATATCTATCCTGGCCACGGAGACCTGCTACCGGCTGGAAGACGGTCGTTTCTGGGCGTGGGAAGGAGTAGGGTGCTGCCCGGGTACCTGTACCCATGTATGGCATTATGCGCAGGGGGTGGGGCGGATCTTCCCTGGCATTGAACGTAACCTACGTGAGCAGACCGATTTTAAGGTAATGGATAAAAAGACCGGGAAGATAGATTTCCGGGCAGGGCTGGCCAATCGTGATGCAGCTGACGGCCAGGCCGGGATCATTATGAGGGCTTACCGTGACCACCTGGTGAGTAGTGACAATAGCTACCTGGAAAGAAATTGGGAAAACATCAAGCTGGCGCTCAACTACCTGGTGGAAATGGATAAGGAAGATGGCGAGGCAGAGGGTATGATCTTCGGTGAGCAGCATAACACGCTGGATGCCGAATGGTTTGGCAATATTCCCGTGATCACCTCGCTGTATCTTAGTGCTTTGGCGTGTGGCCAGGCCATGGCAGAGGAAGTGAACGATGCCGTTTTTGCCAAGTTTTGTAAAACGATCCTTGAAAAAGGTAAAAAGAAGATAGAAACACTGTTCAATAAGGACTATGGCTATTTCGTACAAAGGGAAGACCCTGCACATGCTGATGCCATAGGCATTGGTACCGGCTGTTACATCGACCAGGTATTTGGGCAAAGCTGGGCCTTCCAGGTAGGGCTAGGTCGCCTGTTCAATGCAGAAATGAACAAGAGTGCATTAAACGCACTATGGAAGTATAACTATGTGCCGGATATGGGGGCGTACCGTGCCACATTGCCACCAAAGCTGGCCGGCCGGCCGTATGCTATTGACGGGGAAGCCGGGCTGGTCATGTGCACCTGGCCCAATGGTGGAAGGAACGCCGACTGGGAGAAGCACTGGCAATACGGTTATTTCAACGAGTGCATGACCGGTTTCGAATACCAAGCGGCCAGCCACATGATGTGGGAAGGGGGCGACCTAATGGAAAAGAGCCTGGTCCTGGTCCGTTCTATTCATGACAGGTATCACCCCTCGAGGCGAAATCCTTACAACGAGATCGAATGCAGTGATCATTACGCCCGGGCTATGGCCAGTTACGGAGTCTACCTGGCAGCCTGTGGTTTTGAATACCACGGCCCCAAAGGTGTGCTGGCTTTTGACCCACGATGGCAGCAGGAGAACTTCAAAGCAGCATTTACAGCAGCCGAAGGCTGGGGAAGTTTTTACCAGCAAATTAACAATGGCAAACTTGAAGCGGGATTGGAATTGAAATACGGGCAACTAGGGTTGCAGAAGGTGGGGGTAGGTATACAGGGAAAAGCAAGGAGTTGTACCCTTAAATTGAACGGAAAGAGAATTAAATGCCAATTATCCCAGCATCAAAACAAGCTGGAGATCTCGTTCAGTAAGCAAACTCTTAAAACAGGTGATAAATTGGAGATAAATATCGGTGTTAAACGATAAAGAGTCGTTAAAACAATAGGATAGGGGTGCCTGTCCATACCCGGAATGTGAGTTTTGTGAATCTTAACAGTGTGGCTACACACTTTTCCTCGTAAGGAAATGTACCCGGTTCTAGTAATTTCACTTAAGGATTCTGTAAACTTGTAACCTGCCGGGACGAAGCGAGCTCCCCTGTAAACGAGATGAACTTAATCTAAAGGCCAAATTGTCACTTAGTACTGGCAATAGGCCATTTAATGCCGTTAAGCTAAGGCTAGCGTTCACTCTTGAGGCTAAAGGAGAACCAACGGCGAGGCGGATTGCACCTTTTGGGGTGCGACAGGTATGCTAAACTTAACGGCGCTGGATACAGATTTAAGTAAAAAAACCAAGAAAACACAATGACTCTTGGTAAAGGAACCCTGTAATATTGATACATCAAGACATAGTAACAAAACCATGATATTTGATCTAGAGAGAGAATCTAATCCCATACTTCAGTATGCAAAAACCCGCGGTTTACGGCTAATTTTAATCTTTTTCATATTCCTGCTTTTTGCCTCTTGTTCAGGAAAGGTTTCGCATGACGAACTCAATAAAGTGCTGATCCCGTGGCCGAATGAGGTGGTTTGGGACGATGATGCCTTTTACCCGGGGGAAGCGTTAAGTATCCAGGTCACAGGTGCCCGGCTGGAGGAGATAGCCGATCACTTTGCCACTGAAGTGAGTCCTTACCTCGGTATAACCAAGGTCAGTAAAGGAGTACAAGGAGATTTAACGCTGAAACTGGATCCCTTAACTGACCTTCCGAAAGAGGGGTATCGTTTAGAAATCACCGCCGATGGTATCCACATCACGGCAACAGGGCAGGAGGGTATTTACTATGGATTAAACTCCTTAAAACAGCTGATCCGTTTTAACTATAACAAAGATCAAGCTTGGGCCATTCCAACCGGTACCATCAGGGATGCTCCACGTTTTTCCTGGAGAGGAGTCATGCTGGATGAATCCCGCCATTTCTTTGGAATGGAGCAGGTGAAGCAATTGCTGGACCTCATGGCTGAACATAAACTCAATAAATTTCATTGGCACTTAACTGACGAGCCGGCCTGGCGCATCGAGATCCAGGCCTACCCTAGGTTGACGGAGATTGGCTCCCGGGGGGATTGGAGCAATAGCAGCCAAGAGGCCAAGTTCTACACGCAAGAACAGGTCCGGGAGATCGTGCAGTATGCTGCGCAGCGCCAAATTGAAATTATTCCCGAGATAGATATGCCTGGTCATGCGTCCGCTGCCAATCGCGCCTACCCGGAATTTTCCGGGGGTGGCAACCCCGAGCACCCAGGATTTACCTTTAACCCGGGAAAAGAAGGCACTTATGCCTACCTCACCACGATACTGGAAGAAGTTGCAGCGCTTTTCCCTTCCGAATACATCCACCTGGGAGGTGATGAAGTACATTTTGCCAACCAGCAATGGCTCCAAGACCCTGAAGTAAGATCATTAATGGAACGTGAAGGGTTTGAGAACTTAAAAGAAGTAGAATATTACTTTCTCCAGCGTATATCGGACGCTCTCCGGGCCATGGGCAAGAAAACGGCTGGCTGGGATGAAATAGCCAGTGCCGGCTTAGACCACCACGAGTCCATGATCTTCTGGTGGCGCCATGATAAACCTGGGGTGCTCCATGACGCCCTGGACCGTGGATACAAAACCGTTTTATGCCCCAGGATACCCCTGTACTTTGATTTTATTCAACACCCTACCCACCAATACGGAAGGACATGGAAAGGTTTCGGGGATACACTGGGAGTTTACCATTTCCCGGATTCTGCATGGTCCGGGTTAGGCGGTAAGGACCTGGTCATGGGAATTCAATCCTGTATATGGACAGAAAGGATTGCCACCAAAGAACGCCTTGATTTTATGACCTGGCCCCGTTTGACTGCTATGTCGGAAGCGGCCTGGACGCAGCCCGAAGCAAAATCTTATGAACGATTTTTAGAGCGCCTTCCACACTTTTATGTTTTTTATGATAAACTGCAAATCGCCTATTTTGATCTCTTCGATCCAGAAAGTACGCCAGAGCCGGTATGGAATGACGGGCCGAATTGGCAGCAAAATCATAACACGGAGTAAGAGGTTTGATCTTCATTGATGATTCACCTCACCAAAACATGGCAAATGACAGGTGCCCTGAAACCGGGAAGATTCCCCTCCTCGAAAAGAGGGTGTAATCTTATACAAGATGAAAAAACACGATTGCCAACCGTTACTTTTTTACACACTTATTGCTTTAATTGGTACCACGGGTGTAAAACCAAACCAAAGACTTATATTTTAGCAAAAAAGCTTAGAGTCTTAATGCACCCGTCAAGCCGGTAGAGGTGGATAAAACAAGTTGTATACAAATGAAAAAAACAGCAAAAATCAACAGTTCCATTTTTCCTTTAGTGGTGTTGCTTCTCGTAATGGGCTGTGGCGTTTCGAATGAAAACAAAGGAACAAATCCCACTACTCACCCAAACATCATCGTAATTTATATGGATGACCTGGGGTATGGTGATGTGAGTAGCTATGGCGCCACAGAACTGGAAACACCCAATATAGATAAATTGGCAGGGGGTGGAGTGCGGTTTACCCATGGTTATGCTTCATCCGCTACCTGTACGCCCAGCCGGTATGCCTTGCTTACAGGCACCTATCCTTGGAGAAACAAAAGAGCAAAAATACTCCCGGGAACGGCCCCTTTGCTTATTGACACTACCCAGCTGACCCTGCCCAAAATGTTAAAAGAACAGGGGTATCACACCGGGATTGTCGGCAAATGGCACTTGGGACTTGGCATGGGGAATATCGACTGGAACAGTCACATAGCGCCAGGGCCTAATGAAGTGGGCTTTGATTATTCATTGATCATGGCTGCTACACAAGACCGTGTGCCTACCGTGTATATCGAAAACGGGAAAGTAGTAAATCTTGACCCCGAAGATCCCATAGAGGTAAATTATAAAGAGAACTTTCCGGGTGAGCCCACCGGGATGGATAACCCGGAATTATTAAAGATGAGATGGGAACATGGCCACTATAACAGTATTGTAAATGGAATATCCCGCATTGGGTATATGAGGGGAGGGAATTCGGCCCAATGGATAGATGAAGACATGGCTGATTATTTTTTACAGAAAGCACAACAGTATGTCAAGGAGCATAAAAATGAACCCTTTTTCCTGTATTATGCCTTGCAACAGCCCCACGTGCCCCGCACCCCGCATCCCCGGTTTGTTGGGAAATCAGGGATGGGCCCCAGGGGAGATGTGATTTTAGAAGCCGATTGGTGTGTGGGAGAGCTGGTGAATACCCTGGAAAAAGAGGGGGTGCTGGACAATACACTTATCATCTTTTCAAGCGACAATGGGCCGGTACTCAACGATGGCTACTATGACGATGCCGTGGAAAAATTGGGAGATCATACCCCGGCCGGTCCGCTGAGGGGAGGCAAATACAGTCTTTTCGAGGCAGGCACTCGTGTACCGTTCATTACCTACTGGAAGGGTAGGATCAAACCCAGTACCTCGGATGCACTGGTCTGTCAATTAGACGTATTGGCTTCGCTGGCGCATTTGACAGGAAGTGCGGCCCAAAGCCGGGATAGTAAAAACCTGCTGGATGTCCTGCTAGGAGAAAGTAGCAAAGGACGTGATGAACTGGTATTAGAAGCTAATACAAGGACCGCTTTCCGGAAAGGAGACTGGGTCATGATCCCTCCCTATAAAGGACCGGCCAAAAATGAAAATGTAAACATAGAATTGGGGAATTCGGAAAGTTACCAGCTCTACAACCTAAAAGAAGACGTAGGCCAACAGGATAACCTGGCAGAAACCCACAAAGAAAAACTTAACGAGATGGTGAGCTCTTTTGAAAGGACTATGAAAAAAAGCGATCCTTGAATGGAGGGAGCAGTTCAGCATAAGCAGGGCAGTTTGATATTGGCTAAGTTTCATGACACTACCCCCACTGGGAAAGGAGGGGGTTGAGCAAAAGAACAAGAGATAAGAATTTTACAATATGTCACTTTTTAGAAATCACCTATACCTACTCATTATCCTATGTGCAGGCTTCGGATGTGCATCACAACAGGAGTCCGCCTCATCAAAACCCAATATCATCTACATCCTGGCTGACGATCTTGGTTATGCAGAATTGGGATCTTATGGTCAAAACCTCATAGAAACCCCTCACCTTGATGCCTTGTCAGAAGGTGGGATGCGTTTTACACAACATTATTCAGGGGCGCCTGTATGTGCCCCCTCGAGATGCGTATTACTTACCGGGCAGCATACAGGCCGTGCCTATATCCGGGGCAACGACGAATGGGCCTCACGCGGCGAGGTCTGGAATTTTGCAAAGGCAACCGAGGACCCTTACCTGGAAGGGCAAAGGCCCATCCCAGCTGATATTCCTACCATTGGGAATGTGCTTCAAAAGGTAGGCTATAAAACAGCTATCATCGGAAAATGGGGCCTTGGCGCCCCACTGGCTGACGGCATACCGAATAAAAGGGGGTTCGATTTTTTCTTCGGGTATAATTGCCAACGCCAGGCACATACGCTCTATCCAAAACATTTGTGGAAAAACCAACAGAAAGTCCTGTTGGATAATGAATTGGTAGTACCGGGGACAAAACTGGATAGCCTTGCAGACCCCAGGGAACGTGCCAGCTATGCCAAGTACGCCCAGGAAGACTATGCTCCCAGCCTCATGCAAGATGAAGTGTTAAGGTTTATCGAGCAAAACAAGGACCATCCCTTTTTCCTCTATTATGCTACGCCACTCACGCATGCCCCCCTACAGGTACCGCGGGAGTATGTTGATAGGTACATTGAAAAATTTGGAGAGGAGGAACCCTACCTTGGGAATAAAGGCTATTTCCCTAGCAGGTATCCTAAAGCAACCTATGCGGCCATGGTAAGCTACCTGGACACACAAGTGGGCGAGATTGTGCAAAAGCTCAAGGATGAGGGGCAGTATGAAAATACGCTGATCATTTTCAGCAGTGATAATGGCCCTACCTACAATGGAGGCACGAACTCTCCTTTTTTTGAAAGTGCCAAACCCTTCAAAAGTGAATACGGCTGGGGAAAGGGATTCCTCCATGAGGGAGGGATCCGTGTGCCTATGATCGCCAGCTGGCCGGGAAAAATTACCCCGGGCTCCACCAGCGAGCTGGTTTCAGCTTTTTGGGATGTGCTGCCTACACTGGCAGATGTTGCCGGGGCTACAACGCCTGCAAATGTGGATGGCATTAGCTTTTTGCCGGGACTATTAGGCCAGCCCGGCCAAAAGGAACATGAATTTTTATACTGGGAATTCCCGGCTTACCAAGGACAACAGGCGGTTCGCAGGGGAGATTGGAAGGGAATAAGGAAAAACATATTCAAGGGTAACATGGAGATTGAATTGTACAATTTAAGAACAGACCCCATGGAACAACAAAATATAGCGCTGGATCACCCGGACATCGTGAACGAAATGGCTGCAATAATGAGCAAAGAGCATACTGTACCACGTATTGGCAAGTTCAAAATGAAACCATTGGGAGATATACCTGGTGGTGATGGACCTCCCGTAAATTAAATTTTCGGATATTTGCCCTGTGGCGGGTTGTGAATTGATATAAGGAAGTAATACTTTGTACAAAAGGAAGTTAGCGTTAGTTAGAAAGATGGGTTTGCATTAAAGTTGCTATATGGCGGCCCTTTGGAAATAAGGCATGTTTGAGAGATCCAGTGTTCCTTTAGGCATGCAACGCATTACCTATTGCAGGTCATTAGAAATGCTAAGTTTACTGCGATCTTAACCGAGAGGTTGCTTTCCTGTTCCTATACTGGTTGTTGATATACAACAGGGAGCATCGAAGGACAAAATAACTGTATTGAACGACAATGCACTGCTAAAAGTGGTAGCAGGGGGGTGTATGTAACTCCTGGGTATAGCCTTCCAGGAAGAGATAGAAAGGGGACAGTACGATCGTAGATCCGTGTTATTGCGTTGGCTGAAATTCTCGTGTTAAGTAAAGCCTCAAATGGCGGGTAGGGTACGGGATGAGGTATGTTCGAGGTAATGACCAGTGAGCAATAGGTAAAAAAATAGGGGGTTGCCGATGGCCCTTTGCGAGCTGCCGACTTTATGAGCGGAATTGGAAAGAATCGCTAACGGTCTAATTACATTTAACTTAATACGAGTGATCCTGTAAACCGGGAGTTGGAAATGATACAACAATCAAGTTTATAAAATGAGTAAAATTAAGTTTGAGATCGCCATTGATAATGTTGCTTCGGCATTGGCAGTGCAAAAAAGCGGCGCAGACAGCATAGAGTTATGCGCCGGCCTTTCAGAAGGAGGGACCACCCCTAGTGTAGGCATGATCAGGAAATGCCGGGAGTTGCTGGATATCAAAATATTTGTCATGATAAGGCCCCGCAGGGGAGATTTTCTATTTTCTGAGCCGGAGATTGAGGTCATGCTGGAAGATATTGCCGTAGCAAAAGAAGAAGGTGCGGATGGTGTGGTGATCGGGTTGTTGCAACCCAATGGCGAAATAGATGTGCAAAACACCAAGCGTTTGGTAGCAGCGGCCAGGCCCATGTCCGTTACCTTTCACCGCGCATTTGACATGACTCCTGACCCTGTAGCAGCTATTCAAGGGCTCAAAGCCTGTGGAGTGGACCGCGTACTTACTTCGGGGCAGCAGGTAAGTGCAGCGGAAGGTATAGAGTTGATCAAGATCTTAGTAAAAGAAGCAGGGGATGAACTGGTCATTTTGCCGGGGGGAGGGATCACCCTGTCCAACCTTGATGAGATATTGGTGGATGGGGTCAAAGAGATCCATGCCACTGCGGCTGAACGGGTGGAAAGTCTTATGGAATCCAGGAATGAATGGGTGGATCTTTCAGATGAGAGAGGCATATCAGAGTACGAGCATGTGCAAACCATGCCTTCTATAGTAAATGAAATGAAAAAAGTGTTAGACACGGGATACAAAGCGTCTGTGTAGTATTTCCTGTTAGAAAAACACGTAGCATATTGATGGCTTGTGTTTTTAAATTGGTGATCTATGTGTTGTCAACGTGGAATACGGCTTTCTAAGTACGTTTGACCTTACGTTTCAATACCTCGTTGGTAGCCAACCCCATCACAAAACCCAAGGTGTACTGGTCGGCTAACTCGTAAAACGCCGGGCAGCTAAACCCACTGTCTGCACAGATGATGATGTGTGGGGAAGGGTAAGCCGAACGGATCTTGGTGATCACCTGCTTTAGGATCGCCACATACCATTTATTAGAATGACTGTTGCCCGGCCGCAGGGCGGGGACAATAATTTGATTGGTTTGGCCGTCGTGAAATAGAGGTTCATTGTACATAAACTGGCGATAGTACCCTACTCATTGAACATCGATAATTGCTGGTGCCATGGGTAGGATTTTCGGTGGAGTCGATATCAATAATAAGTTCCTGGCGACCGGCCAAGGAAGCTACATAACGATCCACCCGAGCATGGCAGAGCTCAAAAATATCCTGCTTGCCCAAACTGTTCTCAAACCTCGACAAGGTAGCCCTCCTTCTAGGACGTCTTCAAAGAGGGGGGCGTTTTTCAACGGTGCTACATCATTGGTATCTTCATAGCCCTTCATTAGGGTGAAAACACGCTTTTTGAGTAATTTCTCCATGCTATGGATGATGCGAAGCGGATGACGGCGATCGGTCATGTGCTCGCTGAAATAAGAGATGGAGCTTATGCTTTCGTTCTAGCTTTTCCAGTAGAACCACTGCACCATCCGAGCTAATCCCACCAGAAGAAAAGTCTACGTGTATCCCTGTTTTTCCTCGATAAAATGCTGTAGTTTTATTCTTTATATTTGGGGCATCCAGTAACGTGTGTTTTTGTTTCTAACTACTTAAAAATAACATCTAGCACCCAAAGCATTCGATGTAAGTAAATTTCTGAGTTAATGTCTAGACAAAAAATACAAGCTTCAATTAGTATATGAAACTAATTCAGATTGTCCTTTTTAAAATTTAACGAACTAAAAAAAATGTGAATTCGATTGTTATAGCATCTATATTTTTACCTACAGAAGCGATCCGGAAATTTAATCAAAAAGGAAAGTTTCAATTAATAGTGGTGGGAGATAAAAAAACGCCATTGGATTGGCAACTGGATGGTGCAGTCTTTATATCCATTAATATATCAATTGGATTATCCTGCCAGATAGTAAAACTTCTTCCTGAGAACCACTATTCGCGTAAAAACATTGGATATATCTATGCGATAAAAAATAAAGCACAAGTTATAATTGATACGGATGATGATAATATACCGTATGATAATTGGGGTTTCCCCAGCTTTGAAGGTATTTTCACTGCTATCAGGGATAAGAATAATTTTGTAAATATATATTCCCACTATACACAGAAAAAAATATGGCCCAGAGGTTTTCCACTGGATTTAATCAATTCTCCTGAAGTAAATATCACACGAGGTGAATTGTTTGAAAAACATGCGAATGTTGGTGTATGGCAAGGACTTGTGAACAATGAACCCGATGTTGATGCCATATACAGGCTTGTAGATAACTCTACTTGTACATTCGAAAAGAATGGAAATATTGCTTTATCTAAAAACACAATATCTCCGTTTAACTCCCAAAACACAGCCTTTAGAAAGGAACTCTTCCCTTTACTATACATACCCTCAACGGTAACTATGAGGTTTTCAGATATTCTTCGTGGATTAGTAGCTCAGCTATTATGTGGTTATATGGATATGATTTGGGAATTACAGAAGCTGCAGTGTGTCAGGAGAGAAATGAGCATGATTTAGTAAAGGGTTTTGAAGAAGAAATCCCTTGCTATTTTCAAAGTAAAAAAGTAATAGAAATAGTAACTCACGCATTAGTTCCAGATAGTTCAATTAATGAAAATCTGTATTTAGCGTATCAAAAATTGTATGAAGACGGAATCGTAAAACCTGATGAACTAGATATTCTCAAGGCATGGATAAAAGACATCGCCTAGGCCTATTTTTTATTTTGAAAGAAAGTAACATACATTGACTAAACAAAAAACTATATTTTTTTACAATACTATGTTTGGAATGCCTTTGGAAATACCTGAGGGTCTCCCAAATTATTTTCGTATTACAACAGATAAGTCATTTGAAGTACCGTCCGATGTCATTGTTTTCCATTTACCCAGTCTATCTCAAATACCCTATGAATATAAGCCCGCTGACCAAGTTTGGGTGGCTTGGTGTATGGAGAGTGATGTAAATTACCCTTTCTTAAAGAATAAAGAAGTTATGGGATATTTCGATATAAAAATGACTTATCGCTTGGATTCGGAAGTACCTTGTACCTATTTGTACAAAAGATACCAACAGTCATTTAGAAACAACCCTAAAAAGAAAACCAAATATTTAAATGCATTTATTTCCAGTACTTTTAATCAAAGTGGAAGGCTGGAATACTTTAAGGAGTTAATGCAGCATCTGGAAATAGACTCCTATGGCAAAGTGTTCAACAATTGTCGATTGCAGGGAGATGACAAAAGTCACAAAGCGAAGGAGTCTTTAATAGCGAATTATCAATTCACTATAGCCTTTGAAAATTCCATTTCTCAGGACTATGTTACGGAGAAATTTTTTCAACCATTAGCTGCAGGGTCAATTCCAATTTATCTGGGAGCTCCTAACGTGGACGATTTTGCTCCCGGAGATAAATGTTATATCAATGTAAACGATTTTGAATCTCCTAAAAAACTTGCTCTATATATTAAGAAATTGCAGAAGGATAATCAGCAATACCAGAAATACTTTGAATGGAAAAAACAACCATTCAGACCTGGTTTTACAAGACTTTTAGAACAACAAAGGAAGCATCCTTTTATCCGACTTTGTAACGCAATAGATGAGTTTTATAAAAATAAATGATAGCAAGATTATGGATTGTTCGTATGTAATTACGCACCGGGAGAGTACACTAGAGAGAAGTAATAATTTGAATTTTGTTTTGAAATGGGTTTCGTCTCTTGACATGGATGTAGAAATAATTTTGGTTGAACAAGATGAAATCCAAAAGGTAGATACGAAAAAACTTCCGAAGTTCTGTAAACACGTTTTTGTCTATAATAAAGGATTGTTTAACCGCTCTTGGGGATTCAATGTAGGTTTTCTTTACTCAACGGCAAAGGCAATTGCCTTTGCTGATAATGATGTTATTATAGATCAGGAAATATTAGCCGATTCCTTTACTGTTTGCCTTGATGGTTACGACTATGATGCCATCAAGCCATTCGACAGCTTAATCGACTTAACCTCGGCTGAATCAGGGTTAATTCTGTCCGGCAAACAATCAATAGAATCCTTAAAAATTGAGAATAGAAAACCAAGATCAGGTATATCATTTTGTTCGGCATTCACTGTTTTTAGAAGAGATGCTTACAAGAAACTTGGAGGCTTCGATGAACGTTTTGAAGGATGGGGAGGAGAAGATGACGCAATGTCGAGGTTTAAAATTCCTTTGTTGCAAAAAGCTTACAGTGCGGAAGGCACCGCCTTTCATTTGTGGCATACTAGATTCCAAGATGAAGGACATTTGCAATCTAATTACCAAAACAACCTCAAATTGTTACAGGCATACACTACTCTTAGCAAAACGGATATTTTGGAATTGTGTGCTGAATCTCGTAAGAACTTCGGAAACCCTGATAAATATCAAGAGAATAGTTTATCAATTCAATCGAAGGAAAGGACAATGAAAACACTTATATCCTTCAGCAGTTATCCATTTAGGCTTGTTCAAGACCGCCTTGAGAGAAGTGCACTTCCATACTTTGATAAAACGATCAATTACACGGAAAGAGATATTGAAATAGATTTTTTCAAGAAAAATATCGAAATACTATCTAGAAAACGTGGGTTCGGTTATTGGTTATGGAAACCCTACTTTATTCTAAAAACATTACAAGAAATTGATGAAGGCGATTTTTGCTTTTACACGGATTCTTCCAGTCGATTTGTTAAGTCCCCTGATCACTTGTTTGAAAAATGTAAAGAAAACGGAGGTATACTTTTGTTTGACAATGGTGAACAAAAGAATCGAATCTGGACGAAAAGAGATTGTTTTATTTTGATGGATATGGATAAGCAGAAGTATTACGAAACCTTACAATGTTCTGCCGGCTATCAATTATATCAAAAAAATGTAAAAAGTATATCATTCGTAAAAGAATTTCTTGCTTATTGTTGTAATTACAACATTGTTAGCGATTCATCTAGCATATACGGTTCTGAATTACCAGAATTCAGAGATCATAGGCATGATCAATCTGTTTTGTCCCTACTGGCCGTAAAACATGGAATTGAACTAGACCGCGATCCTTCACAATGGGGCAATTGGCATAAATCAGGAAAAACGGGACAAGTTGTGGTTAATGAAAGAGATGCCTTAGAATTAAATCAAGCGCGAATGACATCTCGGATTAATGTCATAAATAAAAAATGCAAATCCATACATGGCACTGTAGAAAACGATTTCAAAGATTTTCCTAATTACCAAAATAAAATCAGGGTGTGGGCGTCCGATCCGCATGTATTTACTACCCAAAGTATTAAACACCAATTGGAGCCTTTGAACGTTCGATTTTATGACTATTGCTTGTCAAGCCACTGGAACTTATTTTATGAGGAAGACCCAGCAAAAAACTTAAAAGTATTAAATCGAAGTAATATAACTATTCCTTATCATTACGAATACTTTGAAATGCTATCAGAAGAATTTAAGTCCGTATATTATAGCTGGGCACAGAAACATCTAGATTTTTTCTGGTGTAGTTTTTCTACTTCAATGGTTCATGTTGTTTCCAAATGTGATAAAACCATTATTTTGCAGTTGAGCTTCAGATATGAAGGGAACCTTCAGGCCAATAAAGGGGAAAATATTAAGTTAAGAGACAAACTAGTTTCTTTAATAAATAGTGGTCAACTAGTGGTTGTTGCCTCAAATGAATATGATAGACAATATTTTAAATATTTCACAGGTATAGATGTGGATACTGTTCCTTTTTGTGGAGACTATCTTGATGTTAAATATAAATCAAGGAACGACACTATTTTGATTGGTCCAGCCAGGCATTATGAAGGAGGAAAAAAAATCATAAACAAGATAAAAAATGTGCTTAACAAGCAATCAAAATTTTCTATTAAAACTATTCAAGAATACTCAGGGCAACATTATGAGTATGAGGAATTGTGTGCATGCAAAGCGATTATTATTGTGCCATATACTGTTTATACAGGTGCTATTGTGGAATATCTGAGTATGGGAATTCCTATGTTTTTTCCGAGTTCGAGACTTTTAGCATCATGGCATATAGAATACTATAATTTAGTAGAGCGGAATACTATTCCTTATCCGACAGTTTATTCGGAAATTGACGGGGTGGATAAAACATTACCAGATCCAAATAATGATATCGATTTTGATGCAGTTCATTATTGGATGAAATTTTGTGAATGGTACAAATGGCCAATAGAGACTTTTGATAGCTTTGCAGAACTAGAAGAGAAAATGATGCAGGTTAACTTTGAAGAAATGCATCTGAATTTAACTAAATTTGCTAAAAAACAATACGTTGAGGTGAAAAGTAAATGGAAAAGCATTATTGACGGTGTGTTAGGGACTAATCAAGCCCTTGGTAGTAAGTAGTGTAAACTGAATTCTGACCGGTGTTTGTATCACTTCGTCGTGTAGCGAGTATGATTATTGCTTTAGGTTTGTTAAGTAATGAACCTCGTTATCAATAGCATGCCCTAAATTTACTGAAAACCAGTTGTTTAGGGCTTTTTTATACCGCTTTTTAAGGTGTCAAAGTAGAATTAGTATCCATTGAAAAAGTAATCTAGGCTTAATCTTTTCCTGTTTAATGCCATGTAGCAATTTCTGCCTTTAATTCTTCTTTAGACATAAGTGCCAAGCGCTCCAATTCAGCTTGTTTTAATTCACCTTGTTTTTTAGAATGAAACTGACTGTTGATTCCTCGATCGTGTGTAAGGTGATAAAGGTATCCCTCCACTCTTTTAAACCGATAGCCTAATGTTTCCCAGCGATTGACACGCTCTCCATCTTCTTTTCCCCAGCCATAAAAAAATTCGTTCTCCATCCCTGATTTAATATATTTTTCTCTATCTGCAAAAAATCCTCCGCCAATAGGGTCTGGGGCATACAATTCTTTCATTTTCATTTCATTTTCTTTTAAGGTATTTATATCCCTGGTTTGGAAATACAATTCCCTTACTATTTTCGTTGTGTCTAATGCTTTTCCGATGTAAGGTGATGAGAAGTCCGCTTCATTATTACGAATTAGATTTACAGCTGATACGATCTGTTCTTTTTTAACTATTACATCGGAATCCCACAAAGATACGATGGGAGTAGAAGCTGTAAGGATCATTTTATTAGTGTAACGCGTTCGATGAAAAATAGGGTCAAAATCTTGCTCGAAAACGTATTTCACTTCTTTTGGTAATAATTTCTCTAGTAAATGGTTATTGAATGGGGCTGTTTCAAGTAAATGAATATTTGTATTGAAGTGTGTTTTGAAAAAATCCACTAATTCCAGTAGGTTCTCGATCCTATCTATCGATTCCATTCTTTGAGAAAAAAGAAAGGTGACATCTGTCAGGTCTATTTTGTGTATCATGTTAATTATTTGTCCTTTCAATTGTTTACTAACATCTTCAGCGGATTGATAAACCGGTAAATCAAACGGGTTTCTTCTGTAACAATATCTGCGGTACCGTCCATTTGTTGTACGAATTTCAACGTTTCCCCATAGCCTGAGGTCATACCTCCTGAAAGTTCAATTTCAACGACATAACCTTCTTTTTCAGGCACTAACGAAATTGCATTGATGTAACCTTTTAGAGTTCCATATTCCATGTAAGGAAACCCCGAAAGTTTGATATTCACTTTTTGCCCTTTCTGTACCCTTCCAAGTGCGGCCGAAGGGATGAAAGCACGTGCTATGATAATGGTTTCCTCTTGAGGTACTACTGTAGCCAGCCGTTCACCTGAATTAATGACTTGGTTTTCGCTCCAGTAGTTTGTAAAAGTAATTTTTCCATCGATTGGAGAAGTAAGAATATAGTTTTCGAACCAATCATTCACTTGTGTTTGTAAGGATACGAAGTTATAGTCTAATGAATTTTTTAAATTGTTCAGGTCATCCTCCCGGGTAATCTGTAGCTCAAGAAGACTTTCTTTGAGTTGTAGTAAAGATACTTCGGCATTTTTGATAGATGCTTCAAAGGCTAATTTGGAAGAGTGTTGCCCAAGATAAGTCTGCAGTGAACGTTCATATTCAGGGCGTATAATGCCATAGCCTCCCTCAAAATAAGCCGATGAATCTTGTGCATAGATGCTGTAAGCCACTTTGAATTCCCATTTTTTGAGTTCCCATTGACGCATTAAAAGATTAAACTGCTCTTCTTGCTTTTTAATCCGGTTTTCCAATAAAGCTGTTTTTTTACCTAATACATCTTGCTGTAAATAGTGACCTAGGTTGTTGTACGTTTTTTTAAAATCCACGTAGGTATTTTGAATTTTGCCAAGGGAATAATTGTGAGGTAAATGAATCGCATTTACATCTTGAAGCCAGTGTCCTGAAAAGCTTTTTAACAAGGATTGAACTGTCTTCATATCTTGATAATCGGCGGTATTTTCAAGTAAGGCTATCAATGAATTAGAAGTAACACTTTGTCCATCTGAAACGAACCATCGTGTTATCCTACCTCCGGATTTAGGAACTATAGGTGCAGGCGGGTTGACTGTAGTAAGTACAAAGGGTGCTGAGACAACTACCGGGTACTTGAAAAAATAACTTCCTAATAGCATGACAAGAAGAATCAGGAAGAATGCAGTAACTCCCCAACGTACAACCCATCGGGGTATATATCCCATAATCTCCTGTATCTCTTCACTATAAGCTTCTAGTTTTTGTTCTTCTATATTGGGCATTTCAATGCGCTTCTAAATCTTTATTCCACCAGTTCCAATTGATCTTTTACTAACCCATAGTAATTTTTTTTGGCCACTATCAAAGTTTGATGTGTTCCCTGTTCGGTGACTTTTCCCTCATCTAACACAATGATCTGATCTGCTTTTCTTACGGTGCTTAAACGATGTGCAATTACTAGTACTGTACGTCCCTTGAAAAATCGATCGAGGTTTTTCATGATAATTCGTTCATTTTTAGCGTCAAGCGCATTGGTAGCTTCATCGAAAAAAATATATTCTGGGTCTTTGTATACTGTGCGAGCAATCAAGATTCTTTGCTTTTGGCCGCTACTTAATCCATGGCCGTCTGTGCCGATCCTTGTTTTTAACCCCATAGGCAGTGAATCAATGAATTCTTTAATATTGGCCATTTCTATTGCTTTCTTTAGCATTTTTTCATCTGGTACTTCATCCGCTACAGCAATATTGTTGGCAATGGTATCTGAGAAAATATACCCCTCTTGCATTACTACACCACATTTTCGTCTCCACTCCCCTGGACTATACTTTTTTAAGGGTACTCCATTTAACTCTACCTCGCCTCGTGCCAATTCGTAAAAGCCTAGTAATATTTTTACTAACGTAGTCTTTCCGCTACCGCTCATCCCTACGATAGCTGTTATTTTATTAGCAGGAATTTTTAGATTCACATCATTCAAGACCTTTTCAGAATGTGGACCTTCGTATTGAAATGTTACATTTTTTAGTGATAATTCCTGGCACTGGGGTATCTCAACGATCTTGTTATCCTCATAACTTTCTTCGTCGTCACGATTATGGATTTCTCCCAATCTCTCAAGGCTGATCTTTGCATCCTGTGCTGCCTGGGTAAACCCTATAAATTGCTGGATGGGAGCATTTAGCTGACCGATGATATATTGTACCGCCATCATCATCCCTAACGTCATATCACCGGCAACCACTGCTTTGGCGGTCAGGAAGGAAATAACTATGTTCTTTGCCTGATCTATAAAAGTTGAACCTATCTGTTGATTTTGATTAAGCGTAAGGTTTTTAACACTCACTTTGAACAATTGTGCCTGTATACGTTCCCACTCCCATCGCTTTTTTTGTTCGCAATTATTAAGCTTGATCTCCTGCATACCGTTGACCAACTGTACGATGTTACCCTGGCTCGCGGAAGATTGTTGAAAGCGTTTGTAATCCAACTCTCTTCTTTTTTTTAGGAAAAGTAATATCCAAAGAATATAAGCAATGCTACCCAAATAAAATATACCTAATATACCAATATGATATCCTGCCATTACCACTGTATACATTACAAGGGTGAAAATGGAAAAAACAATATTGATCAATGAACCGGTTAAAAAGGTTTGGATGCGGCTATGATCCCCTATTCGCTGCATAATATCCCCTATCATTTTAGTGTCAAAAAAAGATATGGGTAATCGCATGAGTTTGGTAAGAAACCCGGCAATTAAAGAAATGCTGATACGTGTGGTAACATGTAGCATGATCCAGCTACGGATAAGTCCATTGATAGCCTGGCCAAGGGTAAGCACCATTTGAGCCACCAATACCATGGTAATAAAAGCCAGGTCGCTGTTTCCTATACCATAATCTACAATAGATTGGGTAAGAAAAGGGAACACAAGGCTAAGTAAGGTGCCAGTTGGATATATCGGTGAATATGTGCCATTGATATCGGCGTAAAGTATGCCAGTCGTATCGGATTAACTTGTGCCACCTCTATCGGTGGAAAGTGTGCC
>JANQLQ010000032.1 GCA_028280565.1 Fulvivirga sp. | reverse complement strand
GCTGGATAGCGCGTTTTGCGCGGAAAATGGGCTTGGTTCCTGGCGCCCTTTTCTTTTGTTTCGTTTTCTTTTGGGCGTGCAAAAGAAAATGAAAACTGGACTTAGAACTACAAAATTCAGCTTAAACTGCTCATTAAGAGGCTGGCATTACCCGAAACATCTTAAAAATATAGCCCAACTTACCAAAATCAAACGTTCTCCTATCAAAGCTAATTTTCAAGACGCACTATTTTTTCGGTCCTGTGCTCAAAGTCGGCAGCAATAAACAATCAGCCCCATCTATTTTTTTGCCTACTGCCCTTTGCCCATTGCCAACTAATCAGGAGCCATAAAAATAACTCTTCATATACCCTACCCGTCAATCAACATGTGACTGGACACTTATACACTATAAAATCTTTTTCATTTGGGTTGATATCGAATAATCACTACCTTTAGCGCATCGAACTTTAGGAGTGTCAAGATAAATCTTGACTGAGAAATATCCTTTGAACCTGATGTGGTTAGTACCAACGAAGGGAAAAGTTTTCATCTCAAGAGGCCTGTCACAACAGCCTATCTTTAAAAGCACTCCGAAAGTTTTGATACTAGACCAGTGTTTTACCTAGATCACTAGGTAATGGCACTTAAAAGGAATGAAAACAAATAAGCGCGTATGATTGATATTACGGTAAACAATGAACCTTATCAATTTAAAGAGGCGGTAGATCTACCGGTACTCTTGGACCAGCTAAAAATACCCGCCAAGGGTATCGCTATTGCTATCAATGATGTAGTGGTTTCCAGGGTTAATTGGAACAAGACCAAGGTCAGGGACCAGGACAACATCTTGGTCATCAAAGCTGTACAAGGAGGATGAAGAGCATAATGTTGATATCGAGATGGAACTGGATAAGCGAGAAAGATAAAAGCTAACGGTAGATCATGCTAATACTACTTACACCAGGAAAAGAAAGGTATGGAGAAACGGAATGCATCAACCATTGCTTTGAAATGGGATTGCCTGTTTTGCACTTGCGCAGACCCGGGTGGAACCTTGAGCTGTACCGGTCCTTTATAGCTTCGATCCATGAAAAACATCATGCTAAAATAGTGATCCATCATCATCATTCGCTTGCCGGTGAATTTCGATTGAAAGGTATACATCTGCCCGGAACAGATCGGGAAGCGTTTGGCGACGGATTGGCAAAGTATGTGAAAATGTACCAGGAAAAAGGTTTTTCAGTGAGCACTTCCTTTCATTCTACCCAAGAGATAGCGTCTAATACGGCAGCCTTCGACTATGCATTCTTAAGCCCGGTATTCTCTTCAATCTCTAAAAAAGGGTATGCGGCAAAAAAATTCAAGGCACCGGCTGCACGATTCCCGGTGATCGCTCTTGGAGGGATCGATACCCATAACATTTCCTTGGCAGTTAAATGGGGTTACAAGGGAGTTGCCGTTCTTGGAGCGATATGGCAAAAAGACGACCCTGCGGCTTACTTTGAGAGGCTGCTCTCCAGTTACCACAAGGCTTTCAAAAGCCCGTTTGCACTAAAGCAAATTGACCATGTCACGGATCATACGCCAAACCCCTCACCCGGATTAACCTAAAACACAATGATGATCTCAAAATTACAGTATATTTCCCAGGGCGAAGGGATCGCCCAACACCTCCAAAACATACAAAAAGTATGTGATTGGGGATGTGATTGGATACAGCTCAGGCTAAAGAATGTCTCCGACCGCGAGTACATCCAAGCCGGGATCAAGGCACGAAAAATTTGCGAGGAGAACGGCGCCAGGCTGATTATCAATGATAAAGTTGAAATTGCTGCCGAAGTGGACGCCGATGGTGTCCACGTTGGAAAAAAAGATGCCTCACCGTCCTTCGCCAAGACTTCATTAGGCCGGGACAAAATCGTTGGGGGTACAGCAAACACATATAAAGATGTGATCGACCTCTTAGCACAAAAGGTCGATTATATCGGGCTGGGACCTTACCGTTTTACACAGACCAAAGCACCTTTAAGTCCTGTCTTGGGACTGGAAGGCTATACGGATATTTTGAAAAAGCTAGCCCGGGGTCAAATCGATATCCCCGTTATTGCCATTGGTGGGATCGTGATGGATGATATCAAAGCCATTCGATCCACGGGCGTGTACGGTATTGCTGTCTCCGGCTGGTGGTCCGCCAGCAGTTTGTCAACCCTTGATCATCGAAAAATATATACTCTTCTACAATGAAAAATGACCTTTTGAAAATAGCGGGTAAAAGCTTTAGATCACGGCTATTTACCGGTACCGGAAAATTCAGCTCAAACACGATTATGCAAGACGCTTTACTGGCATCGGGGAGTGAGCTGGTCACTGTCGCCCTAAAAAGGGTAGATATACAAAATGAAAAAGATGATATCCTGGTCCATTTGGAACATCCCCAGGTCAATCTTTTGCCCAATACTTCCGGTGTAAGAAATGCCAAGGAAGCGATCTTTGCGGCCCAGCTATCACGCGAAGCGCTGGAAACCCATTGGATAAAGCTCGAGATACACCCGGATCCGAAATACCTTTTGCCCGATCCCGTTGAGACATTGAAGGCGGCAGAAGAATTAGTAAAAGCGGGGTTTGTAGTGATGCCCTACATCCATGCAGATCCTGTGCTTTGCAAACGGCTGGAAGAGGTAGGCGCCCAGTGTGTCATGCCCCTAGGAGCTCCCATAGGCACAAATAAAGGGTTAAGGACCTTGGATTTTCTTGAGATCATCATTGAACAGAGTAACGTGCCAGTGGTCATCGACGCAGGCCTGGGCAGTCCATCGCAAGCGGCCCGGGCCATGGAGCTGGGCGCTGATGCTGTATTGGTCAATACGGCTATTGCCGTGGCAGCTAACCCGGTCCGTATGGCTACCGCTTTTAAAGTGGCAGTAGAAGCCGGGAGAATGGCTTACCATGCCACACTTGCCCCCGTTAAAAAACATGCCCAAGCCAGTAGCCCCTTAACGCAGTTCTTAAATGAGTAATTTCAGGAGTTTATTTGACCAATACAACTGGGAAGAAACGTTGGATAGCATTCTTTCCAAAAGTGAAGCGGATGTACAAAACGCCCTACAAAATCCTAAACGATCTTTAGAAGATTTCAAGGCATTCATCTCACCTGCCGCGCGGCCGTTGCTAGAGATCATGGCACAGGAAAGCCATCAACTCACAAGAAAACGATTTGGAAATACCATCCAAATGTATGCCCCGATGTACTTGAGCAATGAATGTCAGAATATTTGTACGTACTGCGGTTTTAGTTATACTAACAAGATGCGAAGAAGAACGCTAACTGACCGGGAGATCCTACAGGAGGTAGCATACATTAAATCCAAGGGATATGATCATATCCTTTTGGTAACAGGTGAAGCAAATAACACCGTAGGTGTGGATTATATCTCAAATGCGATCCGGCTGATACGATCTGAATTTTCCAATATCAGCATAGAGGTTCAGCCCCTGCAAAAACAAGATTATGAATACCTGGCCAATGATGGCCTGTATGCCGTGCTGGTTTACCAAGAGACTTACCATAGACAGGAGTACAAAAAGCATCACCCCAAAGGGAAAAAATCGAATTTCAATTATCGTTTAGACACCCCAGACCGGCTGGGAAGGGCAGGTATCCATAAGATAGGGCTGGGCGCTTTACTGGGACTAGAAGACTGGAGAGTAGATAGTTTTTTCACTGCCTTACATTTAAAGTACCTTCAGAAGACCTACTGGAAAACCAAATATTCCGTTTCTTTTCCGCGATTACGCCCTCACAGCAATGGGCTAAAACCAAAAGTAAATCTCACGGACGCAGACCTTGTTCAACTGATCACTGCTTACCGCCTGTTGGATGAAGACGTTGAGCTTTCTATTTCAACAAGGGAAAACGAAACGTTTAGAGATCATATCGTTAACCTGGGCATCACCTCGATCAGCGCTGAATCCAAAACTAACCCCGGGGGGTATGTCGTGGCGAAACAGTCCTTAGAACAATTTGAAATTTCAGATGAAAGAAGTACGGAAGAGATAGTAAACATGCTGCGGGAGCAAGATATTGAACCTGTTTGGAAAGACTGGGAAAACAACTGGCAACCCCAAGAGAAAGAAACCATCAGCAAAACAATGATCTAAAAGTCGTTACTTTAACGTGTGTTTTGCGTTAATCAACCCACCTAGAATACTTCAATGCAAAGTATTGAAAACCAAATTTTTACCGCAGAGAACACAGTGAATACGCGGAGGACACGGAGTAATCCCTGTGGCTCTCGGCGGTCTTCCCCGTTTTCTCCGCGATTAAACTATTGACTACTTGGTAATTAAACCCAAAACTCACGTTACTTTACTGGATATCTTATGCAACCTTTATCACTTTCAATACTTATCCTATTTTGTTTACTTTTTATGAACTGTACGCCCAACCCGGACCGGGCTGTAAACCATAGCCGGGTAAAAATTGCCTGCATTGGCAATAGCATCACTTTCGGCGCGGGTATGGAGGACCGCCAAAATAATGCTTACCCCGTGCAACTACAACGTATGCTTGGAGAGGATTATGAAGTAAAAAACTTTGGGGTAAACGGGCGCACCTTGCTGAGAAAAGGAGACCTGCCTTACTGGGAAACCCAGGAATATGCTGATGCCCTGGCCTTTCGTGCGGATATCGTTTTTATAAAATTGGGTACAAATGATAGCAAACAACAAAACAGGATCCACCTGGATGAATTTGAATCAGATTACAAAACGTTGATTGCCACTTTACGGGAAGCGAACAAAGAAGCCCGCATCATTCTCTTGTTGCCCGTGCCTTCCTTGCTAGAAGATACCACCAGCATTTGGGGACCTGTGATCAAACAACAAATTACCCCAACGATTCAAAAAGTGTCTTATGATACTCGCGTGGAGGTATTGGACCTTTACCCGTTGCTTATCGATAAGCCGGGTTTACTGCCTGATAAAATACATCCCTCTTCGCTGGGAGCGACACTGATCGCCAAGAGGACATACGAGGCGGTAAAACATGGATCCTATGATTTTGATCTCATACAAACGTTAGGAATACAAAATGCTCAAAAATCCAACTTCCACGGATTTGATCAATATGATTTTGAGCATGATGGCCTTTCATTAAAGGTAGTACAGCCCAAACGTCCTCTTTTTGATAAGCCATGGATATGGCGGGCGCGCTTTTTCGGTCATGAACCTCAAACAGACATCGCTTTGCTGGAGCGAGGCTACCACGTGGTCTATTGCGAGGTAGGCTCCTACTTCGGCAACCCGGAAGCCGTATCACGCTGGAACAAGTGTTACGACCTTATGACCCGGGCAGGTTTGCACCCTAAACCCGCTTTGGAAGGAATGAGCCGGGGTGGACTGGTCATGTATAACTGGGCGGCCGAAAATATTGAAAAGGTAGCCTGTATTTATGCCGATGCCCCCGTATTAGACGCCCGGAGCTGGCCGGGTGGTTTTGGGAAAAGCAAAGGAAGCCCTAACGAATGGCAGCAGGTCAAGCAGCGTTATGGCCTTTCCCCCGATAGCCTCTCCCCGGGTTTTAACGAATGGCCGATCCATAAAGCGGACCTGTTTGCCAAACCAGGCATCCCGATACTCCATGTATGTGGGGAAGCCGACCAGGTGGTACCTGTTGATGAGAATACGCGTCCTTTTGAAAACGCGATCAAAGAAAAGGGAGGTAAGATCACTACGATCTACAAAACAGGGGTAGGTCACCATCCGCACAGCCTGGAAAATCCCGGGGTGATCGTAGACTTTATCCTGCGTGCTACCGGGCATAAAACCAACTTTGCCGCCATCGCCGCGCCCGGTTCCGAATATCGCGCCGCAGCCGGCTGGGTAGCGCTTAAAGGATGGTGGGCGCAAGCTGCCCAAATCGACTCCCTCTGCCAGGTCCAGGGCAACATAGACTTGCTGCTAATAGGCAACTCCATCACTCAAGGCTGGGGAGGGCCTCGCAGTTGGGTCACCTACAAGCCGGGACAGCAGGCAGCCGATCATTATTTCAAGGGCCTTAACTGGATTGGAGCAGGTATTTCGGGAGATAAGACACAAAATATCGCCTGGCGTATTAAAACAGGTCACTACGGTGCATGTCAGCCCAACGTAGTGGCGCTGGCAATCGGTGTCAATAATTTTCCCGAAGATGTACCCGCAGAAATTGTGGTAGGATTACAAAAGATCCTGCAACTTGTAGAAGAGGAATTCCGGGGAGCGCAAGTACTGTTTTTCGGCCCTCTGCCTGCCGGGCTGGAGGCGACATCACCGCACCGGGAAAAATACCAGGAAGTACACCGGTTACTAGCACAATCCGGTTATTCAAAGAACGTACACTATTATGACTTAGAGCAGCTCTTCAGCAATACACAGGGCACATTGAACAAGGAATACTACAGCAGTGATGGTATCCATCTTACTGCCAAAGGTTACGAGGTATGGGCGAAGTTCACCAGGGAACAAATTGACGCACTACAATAGTGTACAGTAACGTTTTAATTGACAGGTAGGGTACATGAAGAGTTATGTTTGCGGCTCTCGATCAGTAGGCAATAGGCAAAGGGAAGTAGGCAAAAAAATGAAGTTGCCGATTGTTTATTGCCTACTGCCGACTTCAAGCAAGGGACTTGGAAAATGAATAGCATAACAGGCTGGCAAAAAAAGATATACAGTACGATAGATGCTTAGGCTACGGAAAACCTCAAATTCATGTACCTTAGCTTCATCGATCTTGAAACGACGAGGACGGCTACAGGTCAATGCATAGAGACCGGTTAAGAAATAGGCATCCCCAATGGAAAATACTCCTGTAGCCAATTACAAGGAATTCAAAGAGCTGGCCGACCAGGCACATGATAAAAGGATCGAACTGGGTGAATGTTTTTCTTTTCCGATTACCGGATCAACGGCAAAACCGGCATATCACACGGGGCAGGGTAAAGAGATTAAAATCAGTGCAGAAAGAGGTAGCCAAGGACTTATTCACCGGGTAAAGAATACAATATGCCCCTAGGACCAGGGATCTTTGCCAATGGCAAGGTATGGTTAACTATAGAATGAAAGCCAAAGACTAGAGCATACGATTTAATGAAAGATAAAATTCAGACCGCAGAAGACTTATTAAAAGACGAGTCTTTTGTTCAATGGGTGTCCAACGAAGAACCTTCGGCACAACGGAAATGGGAAAAATGGATGCATAATGACCCTGACCGGCGAGCTATGGTTTTGGAAGCGAAAGAACTAATACAGGCAATGCATTTTACAGGTGAGGATAGCCATGTTGCTGACGAGGAGCTTTGGAATAAGATTGAGTCTACCATCACACGTAAAAGTGTTCGTCGTGATTACAGGTCGTCCCCGCAAAAAAGGCCAAGAAACTACCTACGAGCGGCAGCAGTGGTGGTCCTTGCATTTTTGTGTGCTTGGGCGTTTCGGCAGTACTTCCAGGCAGGGTCCGTAGAACCCATCGATAACCCTATCGTGGTACGCGAAAATCCTAACGGGGTAAAATCCCGGCTGCAATTACCCGATGGAAGCAAGGCATGGCTGAATTCGGGCAGT
>JANQLQ010000020.1 GCA_028280565.1 Fulvivirga sp. | reverse complement strand
ATAGAGGGTTGCCGACTGTTTACTGCCGACTGCCGACTTTGGGAACGAGACCGAAAAAAATAGATTGAACGTCAATTGAAATGTGACACGACACTAGTGCTACTTTGCCAAGTTTAATAACTGAATAAACAGTGATTTAACCATAAAGGAACCCTTCAGATACCCTCATCAAAACGAAAAAAAACCTTTTTTATCGTCATTCCTGCCCGCCTTGCAGGGTGAGCGATGCGCGAGAGCAGGAATCTGCTGTGTCGTTGAACGCGAACCTTTTTTTGCATGTACTGGGTTTTCGTTTCACGACTTCGCAGATTCCTTGTCACGCATAGTCCAACGCACAAGCTGCAAGGAATGACGATGTTGGAAAGTAGGGAATGACGTTCTTAGGTATGGGTTTTGGATGGATTTAAAACAGGATGTGGATCACCCATCCTTTACAACTCGCTGGCACTAGGCTTGAAAATAAAAACCTCATTATCAATTACCTAAACCTGGCAAAGTAGTTCTAGCGCTTCGTTTTTTCTTTTGGCAGATCCCGGGAGGGTTGCTTTAGTATTCTTCTTACATCGTTAGCCTGCTGCATCGCCTCCGTCATTTTTTCTGAATCATGGCGGTCTATCCAGTTCTTGAAGTCTTGTAAATGATGGATATACTCTTCCAGTGCCGAGGAAATGTGGCGGGAGTTTTGCGAGAAAATAGGGGCCCACATGGCGGGAGAGCTCATCGCCAGCCGGACGGTAGATTGAAAGCCACTACCGGCCAAATTAAAAATGTTCTTCTCATCCTTTTCAATGTCCAGCACGGTCAGCCCCAGCATAAAGGATGATACGTGGGAAAGGTGCGATACATAGGCCACATGTTTATCATGGGCTGAAGCATCCATGTGGATGATCCGCATTCCTAGCGCTGTAAAAATTTCTTGGGCCTGGTCTACTGCCTGGTCGTTTGAAAGCTCTGTCTCGCATAAAATGTTGATCTTACCGTTGTAGAGACCCACCAGTGCAGCTTCCGGCCCGGTATTTTCCGTGCCGGCCATCGGGTGTGCCGCCACATACTGCCCCCTGTTGGGATGTTGTCTTACCGCCTGGCATATCCTTTCTTTGGTACTGCCGAGATCTATCACCACCTGCTCATGACCTATTTGATCCAAGACCTCGGGCAGGAGCCGTTCGATCACGTCTACGGGTACCGTCAAAAAAATAAGGTCTGCTTCCCGGGCAGCGGTTGGCAAGTCTACGCATTTGGACACGAGCCCCAGGGATACGGCCATATCGCGGTGCACCGGGTCTTTATCCACCCCAATGAAGTAATACTTTGAATTTTGTTCTTTTAAGGATAAGGACAGCGACCCTCCCATAAGCCCCAAGCCTACGATAGCAATGTTCATAGCTATGAATTATACCTGTAAATATTTCTTGATCCGCGATAAAGCCTTTTGTAAGACCTCTTCTTCTGAGCACAACGATAGGCGGATATAGTCTTTTCCTTTCGAACCAAAGATGAAACCCGGGGTGATGAATACACTTGCACCGTGGATCAATTCATCCACCCAGTGCTCAACATTATCAATACCCGATGGCGCTTTTCCCCAAGCAAACATCCCCTCTTGTTTAGGATCAAACTCACAATTTAAAGTTTCGAGGATCTCAAAAGCAATTTTCCTGCGCTCCTCGTACCGGTCGCACAGTGAAGCAAACCATTGTTTTTCAAGGCTCAATGCCTTGATAGCAGCTTTTTGAATGGGGAGGAACATACCCGAATCCATGTTACTTTTTACTTTGAGGATACTTAGTATGTAATCCTTATTCCCGGTCACCCACCCCAGCCGCCAGCCGGCCATGTTATGGGATTTACTCATCGAGTTAAGCTCCAGGCACACTTTCCCAGATCCTTCTATTTGAAATATACTTTGCTTGGCATCCCTGAAAAGCAGGCTGTAAGGATTATCATTAACGATCAAAAATTCATATTGCCCTGCCAGTTGCACCAGCTCCCGGAATTGTTGGGCAGAACCTTTCACACCCGTGGGCATATTCGGGTAGTTCAGCCACATAAGTTTGACTTCATCCAGCGGGAGGCTTTTTAAATGATCCATGTCGATGGTCCAATGGTTCGACCCATCGAGATAATAGGTTAAAACCTCCGCCTGTACAAGGCCGGAAACGGCTGCGTACGTGGGATATCCCGGGTCTGGCACCAGTACTTTATCTTTTGGATTCAAAAAAGCCATGGAGATGTGCATGATCCCCTCTTTAGAGCCCATTAGTGGTAATATCTCGGAACCGGGATCAAACTCAACCCGGTATACCTCTTTTATCCAGGCTGAAATGGCTTCCCTAAACCCGGGTAACCCCGTGTAGCTTTGATAACCATGTGATGTGGCCTTTTTAGCCCATAGGTCCAGTTCTTCCATCAAAACCGCCGGAGGTGGCAAGTCAGGGCTGCCAATCCCTAGGTTGATAATGTCATGCCCTTGCGCCTTGAGATGCGCTAACTCCCTAAGTTTAGAAGAAAAATAATACTCTGATACGGCCTTTAGCCTATCTGCGGTGGGTATGATCATGGATCGAAATTATAGCTAAAACCCATGATAGCCAAACCACCGCCTGGCTAAAATTTAAAAGAACACTGTCGATGTTTTAAACTTTTGATCGATATATTTGTATTGCTTATTAAGAGAGATATTGTTGACGGAAATTTTTTAGTTTTCAATGAGTACTGTAATCATAACATCAATAGTAGCATTTACACTGATCATATTGCTACTTGTATTTGTGCTTTTATTTGCGCAATCGAAACTTGTACAGTCCGGCCCGGTCAAAATTATTGTCAATGGGGACACTGAAAATCCCATTGTGACCTCGGCAGGTACTAATTTATTGTCCACGTTGTCTGCCCAAAAACTCTTCCTTCCTTCCGCCTGCGGCGGTGGGGGTACTTGTGCTATGTGCAAGTGCGTGGTAGAATCTGGTGGAGGTGAAGTATTGCCTACAGAGGTGGGGCATCTTAGCCGGACGGAACAGAAAGAGCATGTAAGGTTGTCTTGCCAAGTAAAAGTGAAGCAAGATATGGAGATAAGGGTACCTGAAGAGGTATTCGGTATCAAAAAATGGGAATGCGAGGTGGTCTCTAACTACAATGTGTCCACCTTCATCAAAGAGTTTGTCATGAGATTACCACAGGGAGAAACCATGGATTTCGAAGCTGGCGGTTATATCCAAATTGACGTGCCTCCCATCGAGGTGAAGTTCAGCGAAATGGATATCACGCCTAAGCCGGAGCTGGGGCACCCTGATGATGTTTTCCAATCGGATTGGGACAACTTCAAATTATGGGACCTGGTCATGAAAAACGATGAACCCATTTTTAGGGCTTATTCTATGGCCAACCACCCTGCTGAAGGAGACATCGTGATGCTGAATATCCGGATCGCCACTCCGCCTTGGGACAGGGATGCCGGTAAGTGGATGGATGTAAACCCTGGGATCTGTTCCTCTTACGTTTTCTCTCGTAAACCCGGGGATAAGGTTACGGTATCAGGGCCTTACGGTGAATTCGAGATCAACTATACAGACCGCGAAATGGTGTACATCGGCGGAGGTGCTGGAATGGCGCCTTTAAGAGCCCAAATATTCCATTTGTTCCACACCATGAAAACCGATCGTAAGGTATCTTACTGGTACGGGGGTAGGTCTAAAAAGGAGTTGTTCTACGTGAATCACTTCCGGAAGATAGAGGAGAATTTCCCTAACTTTAAATTCTACATAGCCCTGTCAGAGCCTTTGGAAGAAGACAATTGGACCACCAAAGAGAGCTTGGATGACAGCAGCGCTGATGGCTATCTTGGTTTCATTCACCAGGCATTGTACGATAACTATTTGAAAAATCATCAAGATCCTGATGAAGTAGAATACTATTTGTGCGGACCTCCTTTGATGAACGCCGCGGTATTGAACATGCTGGATGAAATGGGCATACCGCCTGAAAATATCCGGTTCGATGATTTCGGGGGATAAGAAGAGTTTAGTAATAATCCTAAAGCCGTCTCAAAAGGGACGGCTTTTTTTATTTTCTATTCTTTATCAAAGGAGTAATTTTATGCACATGGATCTAAAAATATTTTTCTCTCCTTTAGATGAAGACTCGGTAGCGGACATAAAAAACGCCAATAGTTTTTTTAAAAACATCAAGGCCAACATAGATACCATGCCCGATTATAAGGAAGCGGATATCGCCCTATTCGGTGTGGGAGAGGGCAGGGGAGCAGAAAACTATGAAAGCGCGCACAGTGCGCCCTCAGCTATCAGGAAAAAACTTTTTCGACTGAAAAAAGGTACCGGGGCTTATAAGATCATTGACTTGGGGGACCTGAGACCCGGGGTAGACTTGGGTGAAACAAGAGGGCGGTTAAAAGAAGTATGCAAGATCTTGGTGGAAAGTAATGTGCTGCCCGTGATCATCGGGGGCTCCCATGATCTTGACTATGGGCAATTCCAAGCTTACGAGGATATGGACAAGCTGATCAGCCTACTCAATATAGACGCGTTTTTAGACATGGAAGAAGGTGCCGGCACCTATGAGAATCACCAGCATATCCATAAAATACTCCTCCATGAACCTAACTACCTATTCAATTACAGTCATTTAGCGTATCAAAGTTACCTTATCGACCAAACGGCCATCAACATTTTAGAAAAGCTATACTTTGAAGCGTACCGGGTAGGCCACCTCCGGTCGAACATCTCCGAGATGGAGCCCATCATCAGGAATGCCGATATGCTTTCTTTTGATATTACCGCCATAAAATCCAGCGATGCCCCCGGCAGTGCCAATGCCCAACCTTTTGGCCTTACGGGTGAAGAAGCTTGCCAAGTCTGCTGGTATGCTGGCTTGAATGAGAAGTTGAGCTCCGCAGGATTTTATGAATACCATCCCGATTTTGATGACCCCATGCAAAAGACCGCCAGCGTAGTGGCTACGATGATCTGGTACTTTATTGAAGGATACTACCATCGACGTAATGAACAAAACTTTAAAAATAACGACTACTTGAAATTTGTGGTCTCTATGCCTGCCGAACCGGAAACGTTAAGCTTTTATAAAAGTAAGTTGAGTGAAAAATGGTGGATGGAGGTCCCTTTCCCTCCCGGGAGGGAACGTTATGCTCGCAACTGTATCATTCCCTGCAGCTACTCGGACTACCAGGCAGCTACCAAGGGAGAAGTGCCCGAGAGATACATAAATACGCATGCTAAGCTGATCTAACCAAAACCTGTACTCTTCGTATACTTGATCATGAAAGGCATTTTTTACATTTTTTTGTGCGTTGCCCTAGTACGTTGTAACTCTTCCCAAGAAAATGTCCAGCAAGTCATCGACCAAACGATCTTGATAGCGGGCGGAGCTAATTATGACAACACCGAAGTGGAATTCGAATTCCGTGACCGGGAATATGGATACAAAAAGCAAAATGGGCAGTTTGAATTTGTAAGGCTTTTTAAAGATTCTGCGAAGGTAGTGCATGATATTTTCACAAACCAGGGCTTCACAAGAGAGATCGATGGTATACCGGTTGATGTGGTAGACTCCATGGCTCGAAAGTACTCGAATTCCATTAATTCCGTGATCTACTTTGCGCTGCTTCCGAATGGTTTGAACGACCCTGCCGTCAATAAAACCTATCTTGGCAAGAAAGAGATCAAGGGCAAAGCGTATCACAAGATCATGATCACTTTTGATCAAGCCGGCGGCGGAGATGATTTTGAAGATGTATTCATCTACTGGATCAACACCATGGATCAGAAAATAGACTACCTGGCCTATGAGTTTCATGTAGATGGCGGGGGCATTAGGTTTCGAGAAGCTTACAATGAGCGTTATGTTGGAGACATCCGCTTTGTAGACCATATCAATTATAAACCTTCTTCTGAGCTATCACTGGAGAGCGTGGATGATGCTTATATTAAAGGGGAATTGGAAGAGCTTTCTAAGATTGAGCTGAAAAAGATCAAAGTAAACAAACTTTAGGCTTTTCCCCGGTTTTTTCTTACCCGGATGAAAGTGTAAACCAAAAACGGGGTAGCCACTAATTGTAAGCAAGCAAATTTGATCCAATTGACCGGGAAATTAAAGCTGGTAAGCCCGTCTAGGGTATTCCAAAGATTATGCAGGCCGATCAATAAGAGTATTTCCAATACTATGAATCCCAATAGGTTACGTGTCCGTGAGTTGATATGCGTTTTGAGCAGTGCCGGGTCGTTAGTTTTGACGATCAGCACCACACCCACGACCGGGAGGATCAAACCATTCAGCGCCTGTGCTGCCAGGATAATAGGGATAGGCTTTACCCCGAGCAGGCCGAAGAGTAAGCCTGTGACCAATACTACGCCCCATCCCAACCTGTAATACCGCCACGAACCTGTTTTTTTATCCCGGGCAAAAAGTCCTTGGCAAATCACCCCGGCAGCCAATGGAGAGGTTACAGAAGAGGTTAACCCTGCCGCGAAAAGACCCAATCCCAGCATTGTGTACGCCCAAGGTCCCATTTGGTTCCCCACCAGGCGGGCAAGATCTGTAAATGACGTCATTTGGTTGATCTGCGTAGCCGTGATCAAGACAGCGATAGAAATGAGCCCTCCCATTACCACAGAGACCGTTAAGCCAAAGCGCATTTCGTTCAATGCTCTTCCCTGCCCTATTCCCGAGCCTAAGAACAAGTTATACGGCACTATGGTGGTCCCAATGAGGCCCAATACAAGCCATTCTGAACCCAAGGGCAGGGTAGGGACCAATGAACCTTGGAGCAAGGCCGGGAATGAGATATCCACCTTGGCAGACACACCGATAAACAAAAGACCCATAATGGCTACGATAATCCCCAGGCCTCGCGCCACAATAGAGATCTTACCGAACCACAGAACGGCCGCTGCCACCAGCCCGATGCTTAAAGTAAGCCAATGATCGCCTACCGGTAGCAAAACTTTAAGCCCCGAGATCGCCCCCAGGATATTACCCGCTTGGTAGGCGGCACAACCCAGTATCACCGAAAATCCCACAAAATAGGCAGGCCATCTAACACTGCCGTCCATGAGGATCAAGCTCAAAGACTTGTGGCTGATAATAGACAAACGTGCCGCCATCTCCTGCAATACGATACACGCGAAAGTGGCGAAAACCAATGCCCAGGCCAGGTCTAGCTTATAAGAGACCCCGGCAGAAGAAGCGGTAGCCAATGTACCGGGGCCAATAAAGGCCGCAGAGATCACCGACCAAAAGAGAACCGAACGTAAGCGATGTTTAAACGAGAGCATAAGAACCGAAGTAATTACGAGATATTTTTTTGATTTTAAGCAAAAACCGGTTTCTTTTCCTGGGCATGACGGATGAAGTATATACCGAATAACCAACCCGTAATATCCCGGTTCTCACTGAAAAACAAGTAGTTTTGAGTGTAACGCGGGTCCCACGGCAACAGGTTGGTATCGGGAACTAGGTGCAGGTCTGCCAGGCAAGTGGAAATTCCCATTTTAACAAAACCTTAACCAAAGTTTAATACCAAATAAAATAGAATGAGTCCCCATGATGGTTAATTACAAGTTATTCTATTGGTATGAAATTTAAAATTAACTCCATCAAAAACCGGATACTCACTGGGTTTTTATCCATACTCGTGGTTGTCTTGGCACTTGGGATCTTAAGTTTATACTACCAAAATCGCATTAATCAAGTCAGTAATCTCGAAAGGTTACTCAGCCGGATCGAGTCCCACTCGTTGCACTTGATCAAAACGGATAATGATTTCTTTGACATTGAGTCCATCAATGAATCTTATTTTGTGACCCGGGAAAGCAAACTGCTGGACAAAAGGAACGAACTAAGGGAGAAGATCGCTCATGACGTTGAGAGCTACAGGGCTCAAAAAGGGCGAGACATCCTCCGGGCCGAATTGGATAAGGTGGAAAGGACACTGGAAGAGTATGATCAGCATTTCCAAGTCCTGACGGAAAAGATCTACCAGCGTGGCTTCAAGGATTACGGCCTTGAAGGAAAAATGAGGACCTACGCGCATCGTCTTGAAAGCTTTACACAGGAGATCAAACTGAGCCATATCCTTTCGTTGCGCCGCCATGAAAAAGACTTTTTCCTAAGAAATGACACGACTTACATCGTTTTACTTAATCGTAGGGCCCAAGATATTTATTCTTCATTAGAGGCATCTAATGCCAGTGACTCGGCTAAAGTCTTGATCATCAAGTACGTGAATACTTTCAACGAGTTGGTGGGATTACAAAAAGAAATAGGTTTAAACAGCAATGAAGGGCTCAGGAACGAACTCAATGATCTCACCATGCTCTTGGAGGATCATTTTAACGAGCTTTCCTCTAAGTCGGAAACGTGGGCGTTACAGCTTACGGATAGAATTCTTGTGCTATATTCGGTGGTATTAGCGGTAGTTATCGTACTTACGGTAATTTGGGGAAACTTCGTGGCCAATAAGCTCTCCAGGCCGGTTAAGCGGCTGGATGCCGTTATGAGGGGAGCGGCACAAAAAGACTTGAAGGGCCTGATCGAAGTGCCCTTGAATAACCCTAGCAGCGAGATGGAAAACCTTTACCAGTCCTTCATTGCACTGATGAAAAAGACAAAGCTGCAAATGAAGGAGATCAAGGACAAGTCGAAAAGACTGCATAAACAGAACCAAGAACTCACAAAGGTAAATCACGAACTGGACAGCTTTGTTTACAGTACGGCACACGATCTTAGGTCCCCATTGGCTTCCTTACTAGGTTTGGTGAACCTGGCGGAAAGGGAAGACGCGCCCTATGAAAAAGAGGAGTACATTTTCATGATGAAACAGAGCATTCAAAAGATGGACAGTTTCATTAAGGACGTGGTAGCGTATTCTAAGAACAAAAAACTAGACCTGACGAATAGCCAATTCAACCTTCGTGAGCTTATTGACGGGATCTTCGAAGAGCATAAGTTCATGGAAAATGCCGAATTGATAGAAAAAAGTATAAAGATCGGGGGCTCTGAAACCGTGAAAAATGATGAGAGCCGGTTTAAGATCATATTTAATAACCTGGTCTCCAATGCCATACGTTATTCTGATATTGCAAAACCTGCCCCAAAGATCTCCATTGATATTGAAGTGACGCAAGAAAGGATCAGCGTGGTCTTCTCGGACAATGGTATCGGTATAGCACAGGAATATTTAGACAAGATCTTCAAAATGTTCTTTAGGGCGTCTGAAAATTCCCCGGGCTCGGGCCTGGGCTTATTTATCCTAATGGAAACCGTGAAAAAACTCGGTGGGTCTATTTCAGTGTCTTCCGAGCTTACCGTGGGCACTTCGTTCTTCTTAGAGCTACCGAACAATCCCAAACGGAACGCGGTAGTTTTAAAACCGGAGGGTGAGCTGCGCTATTGACTCACTTTTTCCCTCTTCTTTTTCTCATTTTGCCTTTGGGCGTAGGATAAGCCTTTTTCTTTTCATGGAAAGCCCCTTTAAACGTGGGATCTTCCCTCCTCTTGAACATGTCGATTTGCCTTTCAATCTCGATCTGTTCCCGCTTTTCAGTTTTGACTACCTCTACTGGAGTTGGCATTTTTTTTAAAGGGATGGGCTCCCGGATAACCTTTTCGATCTTGCCCACATGATACATTTCAGCAGCGTCGGCAAAAGTGATCGCCACCCCCTCTTGCCGTGCCCGGCCGGTGCGGCCTATGCGATGGACATAGTCTTCGTACACGATCGGGACATCAAAATTGATGACATGGGAGACCATACTTACATCGATACCGCGCGCTGACACATCCGTAGAAACGAGTACCCTAAGCTCCCCTTCCTTGAACGCGTTGATCGCATTGATCCGGCTATTCTGCCCTTTATTAGAATGAATGACCCGGGCAGGACCCAGCCCTTTCCGGTCGATGTATTTGAATACGTTGTCAGCCGTGGCCTTGGTCCGGGTAAAAACGATCACCCGTTCCAGCCGAGGTTTACCTAGTAAATAGGCCAGGAAGTTGATCTTGGTTTTAAGGTTCGGGACTTCGTATAATTCTTGCCGCACCGTTTCTACTGCCGTGGCCTGGGGAGCTACTTCTGCCACTTCCGGGAATTCCAAAAACTCTTCTGAAAGCGTGACCACCTTTGGAGGCATCGTAGCAGAGAAAAGCAAATTTTGCCGTTTCACCGGGATCACCTCTAGGATCTTCCTAAGCTGGGGCATAAACCCCATATCCATCATCTTATCGGCTTCGTCTAATACCAGTGTTTTTATGTCTTTGAGAATAAGTTCTCCCGCAAGGTATATATCCATTAGCCTGCCGGGCGTGGCTACCACTAGGTCTGTGCCTTGGCCGAGCTGTTCTATTTGAGTTTTGGGGCCAATCCCACCGTAAAGCGCCACTACCTTGAGATCCGTATATTTTCCCAAGGCCTTGATGTTATCCTCAATTTGCAGGACCAATTCTCGCGTAGGCGCCAAAATTAAGGCTCGCGGATCGTGACCTTGTGAGTACTTTACTTTCATCAAGAGCGGCAATACATATGCAGCCGTTTTCCCGGTGCCGGTTTGGGCGATACCCATCACGTCATGGCCGGCCAAGACCAACGGAATGGCCTGCATTTGGATCGGTGTAGGGATGTCAAATTGCAGGTCCTCCACGGCATTGAGCAGTTGGCGGTTCAACTTAAAATCTTCAAAACTTTTTTTCTCATCGGGCATTAGCGTTCCTAATAATTTTTTGTGCTGCCGCTATGGCTTAATTTCAAGGAAAACTTGGTCTAGCAATGAATTCCATATTAATTACAAATGCCCATATCGTCAACGAGGGCAAAATTTTTCAGGCAGATATTTTGATCAAAGGTAATAGGATTGAAAGAATTGATGCCCAAATCAGCTCGGAAGGGGTAAAAAAAGTCATCGATGCGCAGGGCAAGCATGTTTTCCCGGGGGTAATCGACGACCAGGTCCATTTCAGAGAGCCGGGCCTCACCCACAAAGCCAATATATTTACTGAATCAAGGGCAGCCGTGGCCGGTGGGGTCACCACCTTCATGGAGATGCCCAATACGGTACCCAATGCGCTCACCCAGGAGCTGCTACAGGATAAATATGAGATAGCCGCTCGCTCTTCTTTGGCGAACTATTCCTTTTTTATGGGCGCCTCCAATGACAACCTCGAGGAGGTGCTGAAAACCGATCCCAAAAATGTTTGCGGGATCAAAGTGTTCATGGGTTCTTCCACAGGGAATATGCTGGTCGATGATGAAACCACGCTAAAAGGCTTGTTTGCCGAAGCGCCCATGATCATTGCCACGCATTGCGAGGATGAGGCCACAATTCGCAAAAATACAGCTGAGCATCGCCAGCGATTTGGCGAAGAGGTTCCCATAAAATATCACCCCCTGATCCGCAGTGAGGAAGCCTGCTATAAGTCATCCTCATTGGCCGTAGGGCTGGCCAAAGAACATGGAGCAAAGCTGCATGTATTGCATATCTCTACGGCGAAAGAGCTTGAATTATTTGATAATAGCCAACCCTTAAAGGATAAGAAGATCACTGCCGAGGCATGCATCCACCACCTTTGGTTTGATGACCGGGATTATGAAGAGAAAGGCGCTTTCATTAAATGGAACCCTGCCGTAAAAACGGAAAAAGACAAAAATGCCATTTTCCAGGCCGTATTGGACGGTACGATTGACGTGATCGCTACGGACCATGCGCCTCATACTTTTGAAGAAAAATCAGGCACTTATTTCAAGGCCCCATCCGGTGGTCCGCTGGTACAGCACACGCTGGTGGCTATGTTGGATTTTTATCACCGGGGCAAGATAAAGCTGGAAGAGATCGCTGAAAAAATGAGCCATAACCCGGCCATTCTTTTCGAGGTAAAGGATCGCGGCTACCTAAGAGAAGGGTATTACGCTGATCTCGCCATCGCAGACCTGCAAGCACCCTGGAAAGTCAGCAAAGAGAACATCCGTGCCAAATGCGGGTGGTCACCTTTTGAAGGGCATACATTCCAATCTTCGGTAACGCATACCTTTATTTCCGGGCACCTAGCTTACGAAGAGGGTGAGCTGGATGAGAGTCAGCTGGGGCAAAGGCTAGTTTTTAACCGGTAGCTTAAGCACTGGCTTCTCGTGATGATACAAAACTCAAGCCTTTTAAAAGGCTTGAGTTTACAGGAAATCTCTTACTCACACACGTTAACAATTTCTGCGTCAAAGGAGAAATCCCTCGCGCCTGACTCTGCTAGGGAATAGCTTACGGGGACGCCAAATTCATTGTATTCATACGTTACCACGGCTATGAACTGTTCTTGGTCTATGCGGTCATCGCTTGTGATAGACACGGGATTGTTTTCACTGAACAAAAATGGCAGTTCGTATACATCATCAAAGGCCAAATTCGCTGAGAACAGGGTGAAATTATTGAAATTAGGATTCATTCGGTCATCAAATGTCGCACTAATGGCAAAGGTCAAATCCCCATTTTCTTCCCGATATTCTGTTCTTGTAATATTGTTACCGGTGTAAGAAAATTCGATGGTCTCGTCGAGGGCTAAAGAATTAGCCGATGTACCATTCCAAAACTCAATGCGTGTTATACGCTCGTTTTCATATACAAACCTGTATTCATCTACATCTGCTGGTTCCGATGTACGGTAGGTGCTAATTCTATCTCCATCATACGTTACGTTTGCTGAAAAATCGGGGAGTTCTACATTGTCCTCGAAAAAGCGAATAGAAGCTATTTGGGAGCCGTTGTATGCAAAGCGGGTTTCATAATCAGAGTCATCTACCTGGCAATTGGTGGTCATAGTGCATTCTTCTTCTTTGTAATGCTCAATAATGCTCAAAACCCGGCCTTCAGTATCATAATTGATTTGTACAAATGCTGTATCTGCCCGTGTATTTCCATTTCCGTCATCTTCAGCGGAGATCATCGTGATATTAGTGACCGAGCATTGAGCTTCATTTTGGGGATCATCATTATCATCGTCACCACAACTGGACAATGCAAAAATTAGAATAAATGAGGTGAGGGCAACAGTATTAAACAAGCCTTTCATAGTCTTCGATTTCTAGATAACATTGATAAATAAGCTGTTGCAAGGCTACAGAACATTCTTATTGTTAATCCTTGGATGTAAGTTATTTTAGCATTTTGTAGCCATAAAAAGGTGAAGACACTTCTTCTCGATTTCACAGCCAAAGTATTTGTTATTTCCTCGCATGTACCTACCTTTGCGCACCTTTTGAAGGAAAACGGTGGTTGTAGTTCAGTTGGTTAGAACGCCTGATTGTGGTTCAGGAGGTCGTGGGTTCGAGTCCCATCTTCCACCCTTGACTAGGCGAATGTTCGAGAAATCTAGAATATTCGCCTTTTTTATTTAAAATCTTTTAAAACCTCCTTACAAAAAACTGATTTTCCAGGTACTCATGAGATATTCTACCGCCTGGGCTATCTATCTTAAGTAAATAGGATTTCAGCCGAAAAGCATTGATAACTACGTCTCCATCCAAAAGAGAGGGAAAGAAAACATTCCCGAGGATGCTTACCAACCTGGCTCGGAGGGAGCTGTTCGGATTGCTCTTCATCGTCGACTTTGTATCGACCTTTTTCTTTCGCTTCGATGTAATAGTTATCCTTCTTTTGCACGACTCTTCCGTTGCTATACCAAATCCTGGAATAAGGCAAAAGGTATCTTGAGCCTTGAAAAGCTGCCTGGTATCAATTCGTTTGTTTGGGCTTTGTCACAGTTACTTTCACGGGCAAGATTGTAACAATTGGCTCAGCAGTTGCCTGTGTGCCTTTTGAAAAAGATTGATTCCGCAAAATGGGCATACAAAGTCGTTATGCTTTACTCCCTATGAAATGTAGTCATCATGAAATCCAGGTAAAGTTTTTACTGGGCCCTAGGATCTTTGAAAGCTGGCTGCATGCTCATTCTTCTCCTATCTCACGCCTGATCCTGCTAAGAGATGATCTGGTGATCCCGATGTATGAAGCGATGTGGTTCAGTGGGATCCTATTTGCCAATCCCGGAAAGCGATTCAGAAACTCCAGGTACTTTGTTTTCGCATCTTCGGAAACCATGGGACTCACTCGTTCTACTTTCTCAAGCAATGCCTTACTGGTCATCTTGGCCTGGATCCTATCCCATTCAATGATGGTGCTCGAAAGCTCACTTAGACCGGCTTTGTCTATAACCACCAGTTTACATCCTGTTACAGACTGGATGTATTCGGCAGATGGCATTTGTAGATTGAAACTATCCAGGTCCACTACCCAGTTGTTCTCATCGATGAAATACTTCGTAACCTCATTGGCCTCATTGTCATAATAAAAGACACGGAGTACTCCATCTACCACAAACCCGAACTCTTTTGGTATTTTCCCTGCTTGAGAGAAGTATTCACCAGGGGCTAATACCCTTTCGTTGACTTTACTTTCAAGCAAGGCAACCTGCTGTTCGTTCAGGTTTCCAAACTTCAATATGTAGTTCAATAGGGCCTTCATTCACCCTGCTTCGCGGTATAAGCTGCTTCACTTTGTTGCTTGATTTCCTGCATGGCGTCGTTCATAAAATGGCGATGCGTACTTTTAATATAAGCCTTTATGATCCACTTAGCAAGGAAGCTCTGCTGGTCAAAACCATATGTCCATTCAATCCGGGTCTTGCCACCCGGGGTAGCCGTAAAATTGAACCATCCCCTCGCTCTCTTTGCGAATCGCTTTAAGGCGATCTCTACTTCTGTCAACTCATAAACGAAATCATTAGGATCATCGTAAACCAGGATGGACTCCAGTAGGGTTTTATCGTTATCAAAATGTACCCTCCTGCTGTGACCCGCAGCGGAGAAGTCCCCCTCAACTGGAGTCGTCTTTACAATTTTCGGAAGCCTTTTATACCGTTCTTTGGCTGCCACCTCTTCCAGGTTCAGGTTGTGAAAAATAGGCCAGAAATCCTTTACCGGAACGTTCACAGTGTCTATTACCGTGTTTCTTGCCCATTGCTGCGGGATTTGTGCTGCTACATTATTCATGACAAAAATTAGTGTTAATATGGGTATCCATGTTTTCATTGCTTTTATTTTTCTTCAAAGCTCCGGAACGGATCTGTCATGGGAGTTGCCAAATGGCAAATAGGGAAACAGCATGTTTCAATGGCCTCTCATTTCATGGCACCTAACATCAATGTATCGAAAGTCCGATCTGCTAGTAGCTTACGAAGAAATACTAATGGCTTAGCTCCAGCACCTACAACATATCGCGTCTTGGGTCTTTTTGTGGTAGCAGCTTTTAGAATTGCTTTTGCGACCACTGAAGGATGAGAAGCTTGTTTGCCAGCTTTTTCGAGCATGTTGTGGTGCTTGCTTACAAGTTCTTTGTAGGCAGTCTTTCCTGATACCTCTAATAACCCCTTCCGTGCTATGGAATTCCACTCGGATTGTATCGCACCTGGTTTGATAATCACGACATCAATTCCAAATTGCTTTAGCTCCATCCTAATGCTATCGCTAAGTCCTTCCAAAGCAAATTTGGTCGCATGATACCAGCTCCCGTGAGGCTCTCCGAAGCTCCCCCCGATGGAAGAAATATTAATAATCCTTCCGAACTTTTGTTCTCTCATATGAGGTAGCACAAGCTGGGTGAGTCTTGCCAGGCCAAATAGGTTCACTTCAAACTGTCGTCGAGCCTCAGACATGGGAACGTCTTCAAGGGAACCGTATGAACCGTATCCAGCATTGTTGACAAGAATATCCAGGCGGCCATCCTTCTCGATAATGGTTTCAATGGTCTGAACGACTGAGTGTTCATCCGTAATGTCCAAGGCCAAGGCCTGGATGCCGTCTTCTTCCAAGTCCGCCATCTTGTCCTTGCGACGAGAGGCTCCATATACTTTGAAACCTTCCTTACGCATGGAGCGAGCTGTCTCCTTACCTATACCCGAAGATGCCCCGGTGATTAAAACTACTTTTTGCATAATGTTAGAATTTGATAGGTTTAATGTTTCGTTGTTGGACCATGTGATTGACTAATCAGTCATTTTCTGGATAAATTTTTTAAGAGATCATTTTTATTAAAAGATCAAGGCCTGTTTCAATCACTTCATTTCGCTCATGTGATGCAACTTCATTGGCCCGCAAATACTGGTACATTCCAAACGTATGGCTGCTAATGAGCGTGTAGATCAATTCTTTAGGTAATGGCTTAAAAACCTTTTGATCTATTGCCTCCTGGATCATGTCCATGTGGGGTCGTTTATACTTCTCAATGGTTTCCTGTTCTACCTTCTGCAAATACGGAGAAGTATGAAATTGCTGTATGAAATCAAATTTCAAAGGATGATCTAGGGCCCAAGTAATTGAAGATGAAAGTACTGACTTCATATGACCCATGATAGTTCCAGCACCTGTTTGAGTAGTCTCCACATATCTTCCCATTTCTTCTTTTATGGAGGTGTAAGCCTGGAGGATCAGGTTTTCCTTAGATCTGAAATACTGGAAAAGCGTACCATTTGCCACTCCCGCTTCCTTGGCGATCAGGCTGGTAGGCGTTCCGTGAAAGCCTTTTTCGTGAAATAAACGAATTGAAGTCTCTATCAGCCGTGTTTGTTTATCCATGATTGATTGACTAATCAGTCATAAAGATAATTGCTTTCTTGTAATTGAAAAATACTTTTGAAGAAAAGGGTTTGGGGATTCGCTAATTCAAGTATTCTTTTTAATTGACAGCAGCTTTTATCTAGTGTTGTGTCATACCTCAACTGACGTGTAGGATTAAACAATGAACTCTATTTGCCAAGTTGGGAAGTTCTCGACAAGTTAGCAATAGGCAAAGGGCAGTAGGCAAAATAG
>JANQLQ010000307.1 GCA_028280565.1 Fulvivirga sp. | reverse complement strand
ACTGCTTACGAGCGTTAATAGTCGGGGGATCGCTTCACGCAAACCCATGAACCCGCCCGCTGGGTTCGCGATGACGAAAAATGATAGTTTTTTAAGCTTATTATACCCAAAAATGGATTTTGTAAAATTTTGATTTTCATCACTTTGAAAAGTATGTCATAGGTAGGCTGGCGATGCCCTTGCAGGGGCTACGAAGCCATCCTCTCCACGAGATATACTGCATGGACTTTGGTATCGTTTCTCGAGCAGGGGATTGCTTCACCGCTAGCTCTATAAACCAGGCCTAGGTTCGCAATGACGATAAGAACAGGGTATGTTATAGGTAACTTAGTGGGTTGACCTCAGCTTCATAACCGGCCCACTGGCCACGCAGCCTTGCGGTGACGATTATTTTTCCCGTTTTGTCATTCCAAGCCAAATTTTTGAGAAAATGTTCACCCTATACAAAGACGTATTTTGATTGGCTTCTTGGCTTGATCTCCTGCCAACGGTCTATCGCCTTCGACAAAAAAATAGCCGTTCCTTTAATGATGTTTCTGAAAATCAATAGGTTATAAAAAGCTAGGTCGAAAACGCTATGAACTTACCCATGCAGGTAGACCTGGGCATCCCGTAGACGGAAAGAAGGGTTTTAGAGACCTTTTCCAACTATCTGTCTACCAATTAAAAACATAGCTCCTCTAAAAAACATGGGTATCTCGCTATATATGTCGAATGGACTGACCGGTGTCGGTTGGATTTTCATTGGCACGTACCCGCCCTTGGAATTTTCATGACCTGGTAAAGCCTAAAATTTAGATATGTAATCAAATCAAACAATCATGCACCAAACAACAATCTTATGAAGAGAACATTACTATATGCGGCAATGACATTTCTCATAGGCGTTTTGCACAATCCCACAGGGGAAGCTAAACTCCTTGTCTCTAACGACGCATTGAACACTTCTGTCTCCTTTTTTCAAGTAGATAGAACGATTACTGGTAAAATCGTAGACGAAAATAATGAACCCTTGCCAGGTGCCTCGGTATACCTGAAGGGAACCACCATTGGGACCGTTACCGATGTGTCCGGGTCTTATACCCTGGCTATCCCTGATGACAATGGCGTTTTGGTCGTGTCCTTCGTCGGGTATCTTACCGAAGAGATCGATATTGGAGCCCGGTCTACCATTGATGTAACGCTTGTGTTAGATATCCAATCCTTATCCGAAGTTTTAGTGATAGGATATGGATCGAAAGAAAAGAAGGACGTAACGGGTGCTATATCAAGTTTGGGTGCTGAAGACATACAGGAGTCTATCGCGCTCACACCAGAAATAGCCATGCAAGGAAGAATGACCGGTGTTTTTGTGTCTAACCCGGGCGGAGATCCTAATGCACGTCCTGAGATCAGGATCAGGGGGGTAGGGTCCTTTAATAATAATGACCCTTTGTTTGTCATAGATGGTGTTCCTGTTACCGAGTTTGGGGCGGTTCCTGTACTGGGTGTTGATGAAGATAGGGCTGAAGATATTCGGGGGAGTACCAACATTATGAACCTGATCAACCCATCGGATATAGAATCCATTTCTGTACTTAAGGATGCTTCTGCAGCGGCTATTTATGGGGCACGGGCAGCTAATGGCGTTATATTGATCACCACGAAATCCGGTAAGGCAGGCAAGCCTAAGATCAGCTTTAATGCACAATACGGGGTAAAAAACATCATAGAAACCTACGATGTGCTTAATACCCAGCAATATACGGCACTCCTGCAAGATGCCTATGATAATACAGGCACGGACATATCTACTAACCCGCTGCTGGATCCAAACAGTGATGCATTCCTAGGAAATTCTCCCACCTACGATTGGCAAGACGAGATACTGAATGACAACGCCGTCTCTGCAAATTATGGACTGAATATTTCCGGGGGTAATGAATTCTCCACGTATTATGCAGGGCTTTCTTACGCCAAAGAAGAAGCGCCGTTGCGATTCAACGAAACGGAACGGTATACTCTTACGCTGAATTCGGATCACGATGTAACCCCATGGTTGACGGTAGGTCAAACGGCGCGTTTGGCCTACATGGATGTTTTGGAGAATCGGTCGAGCGGAGAACTGGACGACATAGCCCGTGTACCTCCATGGCAACCGATATATTCACCGGATGGTACCCCTGCACCTGTTGTTGAGCCGGGTACCGAGAATGTCCTTTATGGCCCGCAGACTGGTTTTAACACGTTTGGTATCGCCCAGACCCAGGACTTTAGCACGGAATTCTGGCGCTTTTTAGGAACCGCTTATGTGGAAGTAAAACCGCTGGAAAATTTATCCATCAAAGGGCGCGTGAGCTACGATTGGAACCTGAATCAACGCTACCAGTATATAGATGCCAACAGGGCCCTGTTTAGGACTGGGGGGGATGGGCTTACCCGCGAAGCGAACGAATTTTCCCAGAGAGATTCGCGTAATACTAATTTGTTGCAAGAGCTGATCATAAATTACCGGAAGTCCTTTGGTGATCATTCCCTCGATTTCTTAGCGGTAGGCTCTAACCAGCTCACATTGTCCTCGGGTTTCGCAGCAGAAACCGATGGTTTGCCCTTTGGTGACCAGGAAGAATACAGGTTTGTGTTAGATGGAGAGGGTGTAACTTCCGGATGGAGGGAAGAAACAGGCCTGGTAGGCTATGTAGGACGCGTAAGTTACAACTATGCCTCTAAGTATTACTTCGACGTAGCCGTCAGGCGGGACGCCTCTTCCAACTTTGCAGAAGACTACAGGTGGGGGACTTTCCCTTCTTTCGCAGCCGCTTGGCGATTGTCAGATGAGGCCTTTATGTCAGGGATCAACTTTTTAGATGATCTGAAATTACGTGCCGGATGGGGTCAGCTGGGGAATCAGAATGTTGCTCCCTTTTCTTACTTGGCTATTATCCGGCCTAATGCAAGATATGGCACCGGCTCGAACGGTACAGATGGTACTGGCGGGGTTTTAAATTCGGGCGTGTTTGTCAGTAATTTCCCAATTCCTGATCTTACTTGGGAAACTACCACCACCACTTCGGTAGGCCTGGAAGGTTCAGTCGCCGACGGGCTGTTGCAATTTGAAGTTGAGTACTACAGCCGCACAACCTCGGATATCTTACAATTGATCGACCTGCCGCTTGTTTCGGGAGCCGCCGGCCAGGTGCCTTTGAACATTGGGGAAATGTCGAATAGGGGGATAGAGTTGAGTTTAAATACGACCCAGCGATTTGGGGATTTCGAAATCAATCTTGGCGGTAATCTAACCACCGTGAGAAACAGGGTATTGGAACGTTTCGATGGTATTCCGTCGGTCATTGGTAGCGAGCGCATTGCCGAAGGGGAATCGTTCCGTTACATTTTTGGATACAAGACCGATGGGATCTACCAGACTGACACAGAAGTGACCGAAGATACGGATCAATACCGTAACGTTATCGACGTAGGCCGCGGTGACATCCGGTATTTAAACCTGAATACTTCTACAGATGGAGGAGAGATACTTCCCGGGCCTGATAGCCTGTTCAATGAAGCGGACAGAACCTTCCTAGGTAAGACTATTCCAGGGCTTTACTACGGTATAAATTTCGATATAGCCTACAAGAATTTTGACCTGGCCTTGTTTTTCCGGGGAGTAGGGGATGTTCAAAAAGTGAATAGAGCGAGGGAATTAATGGAAGCTATGGCAGATGAAAATAACCAGTTGACCACAACACTGGGCCGATGGACTCCTGAAAATCCTTCTAACTCGATGCCCCGTGCAGGATTACCGGGAACAGCCATCTCCACGCATAATAATAGGTTCTCTGACCGATGGGTGGAAGACGCTGGGTTTATACGATTGCAAACGGTCAGGCTAGGATATACCCTGCCGACCTTATTGACCGATAAGATAAAAGCGACGAATGCCAAAGTGTATGCCGGTGTTGATAACCTCTTCGTGGCATCAGGTTACTCGGGAATAGACCCGGAAAACGATTTCAACCCGTTGCCGAGAACGTTCCTGGTAGGTTTAAATGTAACTTTTTAAAAGAATAAGAAATGAAATATTTACCCAGGCTAATTATTTTGACAATTCTATTTGTCATTTCTAATAGTTGCGGAGAAGATACAGTCGATCTATTACCTCCTTTTCCGACGGATGCTGCTTTTTACAATACGCAGGAGGAATTCCAGGGATCCGTGTTTGGCATTTATCAAAAGCTGCAAGACTTTTACCGGTTTAACGGCGGTAATAATTTCTTGCATGATTTGTACCTAGCACCTGATGATAATACAAAGGCTTCTAATAATTCTGCCTTTGCCAACTATAACCAGTTCCTCAACCTGGGAGCATCAGAAGGTGAAGTAAGGAGGTTCTTTACGCTGGCCTACGAGCTAATAGGAAGGGCTAATATCACACTGGATAATATTGATGTAAAAAGTGATGTTTACGAAGATGAATCACTCATCAATCTCCACAGGGCCGAATCCAGGTTTTTGAGAGGCTTGGCATTTTTCCGGCTTTGGAATTACTTTGGCACAGCCCCAGTAATTACCAATGGATTTTCCAATATTTCTGAAGCTACGGAAGTGACCAACTCCACGGGAGTAGAACTGCTGGATGCTGCCATAGAGGATTTTACATTTGCCAAGGCGGAGCTTCCCGCTTCGTGGCCATCCGAATCCATGGGCAGGGCTACTGCCGGTGCGGCACAAGGTTTCTTGGGGAAAACGTTGCTATTCCGTGGTATCATAACGCAAAACAATGCAGATTTGACAGCGGCGGTGACTGAATTCCAGGGTATTTCCGGGTATTCATTGCTCGATGACTTTGGTGATAATTTTGACGAAGCTATGGAGAACAATAGTGAATCATTGTTTGAAGTACAGCTCAGTGAAAATGTTCAAGAAAACAATGTTTGGTTATCCGTGGAAGGATTTCCCGGTAATGGTGATACCGGCGGATATTATGGCCTTTTTGATGGTACGTTCAGGTTCGGGGCGCCTATATTAAGAGCCACCCCAGGGCTTGTAGGAGCCTTTGACACAGAGGATCCCAGGATTGTCGATACCTTTGACCCTGCCGATAGCTCCATAGTAAAATATGTTAATCGCCCTAGTTCAAGTGGGGCAGGACCCCACCTTCATAACAATTCAAGGGTAATGAGATATGCCGACGTACTATTGTTACAAGCTTGGGCCATTGTAGAATCTGGAGGTAACTTGTCGGAAGCTATAGGCCTGGTCAACCAGGTACGAACTAGGGCAAGAAACTCCGGGGAAACCCCAGGCGCTTTTCCGGCAGATTATCCTACTACAGAATCGGACCCTACGGTAGTTAGAAATTGGGTTTTGAATGAGCGCAGGATAGAACTGGCTTTCGAGGAAATGCATCGCTGGTTTGACCTGAGGCTGTTGCATCTAACCGATAGAATGGATTTAACGGGGTATGATTTTGGAGATCCCGGGTTTTTTTATGATTTCCAGGATTATGAAATAGTGTTTGCTTTCCCTGACCAGGAAGTTGAAGCCACGGAATTGAACCAAAACCCGGGCTATAATTAATCTATCTCCTTAAATGAATCAATAGTACAGGGATTTTGGTGATCCCTGTACTTTAAAATTTTCACGAGCTACACTCTTGGGCCTCACATTTATTGATATCACGATCATCGTTGGATATTTGATGATCACCGTCTTCGTTGGTTTTTACATCTCGAAACGCGCGAGTAAAGACTTAGACAGTTACTTTTTAGGAGGAAAATCCATACCCTGGTACGTGCTAGGGATCTCCAATGCCTCGGGCATGTTTGACATTACGGGTACCATGTGGCTGGTCTACACGGTATATGTCTACGGCCTCAAAGGCGCCTGGATCCCATGGATCTACCCGATGTTCAATCAAATATTCTTGATGGTATATTTATCCGGGTGGTTGAGGAGATCCAATGTGCTGACCGGCGCCGAATGGATCAAAACGCGCTTTGGAGATGGCCGTGGAGCGCATTTGTCCCATATCATCGTAGTTGTTTTTGCCGTGGTGGGGGTGATTGGATTTTTGAGCTATGGGTTTAAAGGGATCGGCAAGTTTGCCTCGGTGTTTTTACCTTTTGACTTATCCCCGAACACTTATGGTTTGATATTCATGGGGATTACCACCCTTTACGTGGTCAAAGGCGGGATGTTTAGTGTGGTGTTTACAGAATTGCTCCAGTTTTTTGTAATGCTTGTGGCTTCGATAGCGGTAGGTATAATAGCCATAAATGCCGTCAGCCCGGAAGCGATCGCCGCGGTTACTCCTAGTGGGTGGGACAACCTCTTTTTCAATTGGCACTTGGATCTTAATTGGAAAGGCTTGATGGATGCCGTGGACCAGCGCATTATAGATGACGGTTGGAATATGTTCGGTTTCTTTTTCGTCATGATGCTTTTTAAAGGCATACTGGTGAGCGCCGCTGGACCGGCCCCTAACTTTGATATGCAACGTATCCTGTCCGCCAGGTCCCCATCTGAGGCCGCGAAAATGAGTGGGATCGTAAATATTGTGCTACTTTTCCCGAGGTATTTTCTCATTGCCGGGCTTACGGTATTGGCCTTAGTATTTATGAAAGATGACTTCTTGGCGATGGGTAGCGAGATCGATTTTGAAATGATACTTCCCTACACTGTAAGAAGGTTTCTCCCCGTAGGCATAGCCGGGCTGCTGATCGCCGGGTTATTGGCTGCCTTCATGTCTACCTTTGCCGCTACTGTAAATGCCGCCCCGGCGTACCTGGTCAATGATATTTATAAGAAATACATCAATCCCAATGCGCCGGATAAGACCTATGTAAGGCTTAGCTATCTTACCTCTGTCCTCGTCGTCGTGGTAGGGATCTCGTTTGGTTTTATGGCGGAATCTATCAATTCGGTCACTCTTTGGATCGTCTCTGGCTTATGGGGAGGATACACCGCGTCCAATGTTTTGAAGTGGTACTGGTGGCGGTTTAATGGCTTTGGCTACTTCTGGGGGATGACGGCAGGCATCTTGGCCTCTCTCATTATGCCCGTAGCTTTTCCTGGTTTCCCCGCGCTAGAAGCGTTTCCTATTGTACTGGTGGTTTCTCTGTTGGGTTCTTACCTCGGCAGCCTCATGACAGCGCCGGTTGCTGATGAGGTGCTGATGGATTTCTATGAAAATGTAAGGCCCTGGGGGTTTTGGAAACCTGTTTTGGAGAAATGCCAGCAAAGAGATTCTTCCATCATGGCCAATACAAATTTTAAAAGAGATCTTTTTAATGTTATCATTGGCATGGCAGGGCAAATGGCTATTACGGTATTGCCGATCTACTTGGTCATCCAAAACTGGGGCAATGCCGGTTGGGCGTTGGCCATCCTGGTGGCTGTCCTTGTAATTTTGAAAAAAACGTGGTATGATCGGTTAGAGGATAACTACTCGCAGAGATGATTCTTCGATCTGAATCTGATTAGAAAAAGACACATTCAATATTTTTTCTCTTTTGTAATCGCGAACCCAGTGTGTTAGCTTCGGCAAGGCGTGAAGCGATCCCATGCTCGTGGAACGAGAACAGGATCCATTCGATCACACACGAGATGGGGCAGCTTCGTAACCTACCCACAAACTACACCAGCCTCGCGACATAGGCGTCCCTTTGGGGCTGTGACGATTGTTTTTCTTTAACCCAAAGGCTGGCTAAGTTCCTAGTAATGGAAGGGTAGGTTGAAATATAATACGTAGGTCATATTACTTCGCCGAGCGGACGCTCTTGGTGATTTTGGGTCTTAGGACCGCTGCGCTTAACCTAAGACCAGGCGCGGTAACTACTCGTTGAGGTGATTTTTCGATCTGAATCTGATTAGAAAAATACACATTCAATATTTTTTCTCTTTCGTCATCGCGAACCCCGTGTGTTGGCTTCGGCAAGGTGTGAAGCGATCCCCCACTCTTAGAACGAGAACAGGGCCCATTCCACCAAACACGAGAGGGGGCAGCTTCGTAACCCACCAACTACACTAGCCTGGCTGTGACGATTATTTTCTCTGTTTTGTCATTTTAACCCAAAGGCTGGAATAAATTCTTATTAATGGAAGGCGTGGTTGAAATATGACGCTTTATATTACTTCGCCGAGCGGACGCTCTTGGTGATTTTGGGTCTTAGGACCGGTGCGCTTAACCTAAGACCAGGGGTGGTAACTACTCGTTGAGGTGATTTTTCGATCTGAATCTGATTAGAAAAATACACATTCAATATTTTTTCTCTTTCGTCATCGCGAACCCAGTGCATTGGCTTCGGCAAGGCGTGAAGCGATCCCACGCTCGTGGAACGAGAACAGGGTTCCCTTCGATCACGCACGAGAGGGAACAGCTTCGTAACCCACCCACAAACTATACCAGCCTACCTATGACATATTCTTGCTTTTCGTCATCGCGAACCTTGCGGGACGGCCTCAGCGCTGCGTGAAGCGATCCCCGACTCGTGGAACGAGAACAGGGTCCATTCGATCACACACGAGAAGGGGACAGCTTCGTAACCCGCCCACAAACCACGCCAGCCTCTCTGTGACGATCAATTTCCCCGTTTTGTCATCCCAACGCCAAGCATTTTCGCGAAAATGGTACCACTTGCCGTGACGCTCCGTTTTTTATTTTGTCATCTCAACTTTAAGTATTTTGCATTGCGGGCCGTATTCTCAAAGAGGTTATGTACGTTGTTAAGGAAAGTATGCTAAAAGGACTAGGCAGTTTCTAACCTATTGTTGGCTATATTTTCACCCCGGGCGTACCATAGTTTATGCCCTGGGTTGACCTTTTCGTTGAACTTCATGTCCAGCGAGAAGTAGCGCATGGTATAACCGCACCTGCGTTTATCGGAAGTGTTGGCGTTTGCACCATGAATGATCCGGGCATCATGTAAGGAGTACTCTCCGGGCTGTAGTTCAAACCAAACCACCCGTTCCAGGTCTAACTCATCGCTTTTGATTTCTTTATCGAAGGTGCTGTTCGCTGCGTCATCCACTTTCTCATAATTGGAGAAGCCATTTTGATGTGTGCCGGGAATGACACCCATACACCCGTTCTCCTGGGTGGCCTCATCGATGGCTAACCAAATGGTTACGATCTTATCCAGCCGGTCAAATTTACCTTTCCAATAAGCACTGTCCTCATGCCAAGGCGTTCGCCTGCCTTTTCCCGGTTCCTTTGAAATAAAATGACTGCTGAATAGGCCAATGTTTCCTCCTATGATAGCTTCCACCACATCCAGCGTACCAGGAGCGAGCAAAAACTCAAATAGTCGTTGGTCCCTGAAATGGGGAGTGTCTAATTCATCGGAAAGCTTGTCACCTTTATCTGCCAAATGCTCTTCAAAGATATTTTTAAGCTTATCTTGTTTGTTGTCTTCCAATAGTTTTTGAGAAGGAAGCACATAGCCGTTGGTTCGATAAAATTGAATTTGACCGGCATCCAAACCTTTATGCATGTTAATAGACCTTTTATAAATCGCGGTTAGAGAACTTTCAGACATTAAAGGTGCTCATCTGCATGAACAAACGTGGCATACATTTTTTCATTAAAGGAGTAGTCCTGGTCAACCAAGGGGTATGATGCCTATTTTGGCCTTTTTATTGTTAACCATTTCTTCACGTTTCAGATCAAATAACTAACCTGGCCCTAGCCTGGCGCGGGTTTTCCAAACCCGTGCTTAGCAATATGCAGGTTTTCCGAACCTGCGATCAACAAAAACGAGGCTTTTTAAACCACGAGGAACAGGCTAGGAGAAGCCGCAACCAACTTTAGAAAAGCACTTAGAATATTTTGAGAAAGAGTCGGCAACCGGGACGAAAGTTCTTTTCCAATGCAAGTCATAAAAAATAGGCTGGTATTATGGAGGGCAAATAATTTTTGAAAGTAGATTTCTATCCAGGAAGCGATCTCTTACAGGCTGGAAGGCCCATTAAATGACCTGAGATGGTAAACCTAGCCAGCATCTTTGTGCTAAAAAACCTCGCAACATAGGGACTTTTTTGGAATAATCTTACCCCCTTATCATTGGGTAAATGCTCATATTGTTTGCATACAACCTAAATTATAACCAATAATCATGAAAAATTTACTAAACCATTGGCTGATACGGACTTCACTGTCGGTAGCCCTATTCACCACCTCTGTCGGTTTCCTACATGCTGCCGACCTGGTGAAGGTAATGCCGGTCACTGACCGGATTTTGTTGTTAAAATTTGATGAAGGTCACATTGATTACGCCGTCCAAGAAAATGTGAATGTGAACCTGTTTTATCATCCATTAGATGTAAGTACCGGTGGGATATATAACCTTTCCCGGTATTCGATATCCAGTATCTCCGATGGAGAATTCGGCGGCGGGGTGAATCCCATTAACGTGGGCAGGAAAACAAAACCAGATCATGTAAATTCTAAGTTTTCCACCCCGGAAGCGTTGATGATCCACTCGGTATACATTGAACTCCCTTTTCGTTTGAAGCAAGGAAATGTATATACCATCAATGTTGGTGACTTAGCTGATAACCTAGACGAATTCACTTTTGCTTTTGACGCGTCCAATATCCAGGCCGCTTCCATTCACGTAAATCAAATTGGTTTTGTGCCGGGTCGCCCGAAATATGCCTATATCTCGCAGTGGATGGGAGATTTTAGCAATGGTGTTATAACAGACGGAAAAGGAGAATTTCCCGACTATGATGGGAAGCGATTTGATGTGGTAAGAGTTTCTGACGGGGCTTCTGTCTTTAACGGGACGGTACAGTTTAGAAAGCCTTCTTCTGAAAATGACGGTACTCCTTTACGATTTGGACCCTGGCAACCTTTCAATGTGCCCCAGAATTATAATTTTTCAGATGTACTGGAGATGGATTTTTCGGGTTTGACCGAACCCGGGGAATACAAGATAGTAGTAAAAGACTTAGGTTGCTCCCTCCCTTTTGAAGTGTCTGGTGACGTATTTAAGGATGTCTACAGCTATGTACTCAGGTCTTTATTTTACCAACGGGCCGGCATAATCCAGGAGATTGAGCCAGGTCGTGAGTATCCACGAGATTATCACCCGGATGATACCCCGGATTCACGATATCGATACTACCCCGATTGGAGATGGATAGACAGCGCTGACCATAGAGCTCCTGGAGGCTTTACACCTAATGGGGAACTTCCCGTTTGGGGATGGTATCACGATGCGGGTGACTGGGATGTATATCCAACACATGGTCACGTTCCACTTTCACTGAACATCATTTACGCAGTAAAACCCGGAAATTTTGGGGATGGGGACATTGGCAATCGCTATAAATTAAGCAATTCCGGGGCATGGATAGATGAAGGGACGAACGGTATCCCGGATATTTTGGATGAGGCACGCTGGCTAATGGAATACCATAGAAGGTGTAAAGAAGTTGGACAAAGTAGAGGATTGACTACTGGGGGAGTCCCCGGTGGATATGGAGGTGTAGATGGTGGAGCCTTGGACGGCTTTGCTTCATGGCAGGACACGCGCAACATGAATTTTTCAGCCGAGGGTCCCTTTACCACCTATTTATATGCTGCAGAGGCTGCCTTGTATGCGGAAAACATGGATAGGCTAGGTAGAAACTCCGAACGTGATGATTGGGAAGCCCAGGCCGTCGATGCATGGAATTGGGCAAATAGCAATACCCGGGCTGGCGACCTAAGTCTTTGGGGGGGTAACGTTCAAAAAATGAGGCATATTGCTGCATTGGCACTGTATGTCCGAACGAAAAACACTTCGTATCAAACGGAGTGGAAAAACGGTGTGAGGGATGATTTTCAATACCAAATCTCGGAAGAAGGTTGGGGTAATCCTAACTATTGGGAGTATGGTGGTCTTTTATATTCAACCCTACCTAGCTCTTTCCCAGGCCTGGACATTGCTTTTCAGACTGAGGTTAAAAACAAGATCCTGGGGATGGCTCAAACGGAATACCTAGCACCTCACGATAATAGGGGAATGCGGGTTGCCTTTGATGTTAATAAAGCCCATTTTCTTGGCATGCAAAGCACGCCTATGCTTACCACCCTGGTGACCTCTTCATTAATTTCAAGTGATAAAAAGTACGAAGACGCGATCCATACGTCGGCAGCTTTCTTTTTAGGCGGTAACCAGGAAGATCTTTCGTGGGTCGTGGGTTTGGGAGAGCAGTCACAGAAATTCTCATTCCACCCCAACTCATGGTTTATCAACCCAGATTACAACAGTAAAGTATACACAAATGAACAATTGCCGGGTTACGTAACCTACGGGAGTTATCAAAATCCCGATTTCATCAACGGTTTTGCAGCTGACTTCACAGGAGATGAAGATTATGCCAAAACATTGCTTTATCCTACCTATGAGTATCAAAACTGGCCAATCATGGAGCAACATATCCCTAACCGATATGCCATTCCAGGGGCTGAGTTTACAGTTCACCAGAATATGGCGGCTGCCGTGTTAACTTATGGGTTTCTTTCCACTCCCTCCACTGGCGCTTATACCTTCAATGACCGTCCAACCGTTACTCTCAATGCGCCTACCTCCGTCGGTGACAGGGGAGTGACGCTTACTGCTACTACCTCATCGGACACGAGGCGCGTAGCCTACTACTACGAAGAGCATTTCATAGGAGAAACTGAAAACAGGGACGATAACTTTGCTTTTTTCTGGGATCCTCCTTTGAGCGCCGGTACCAATAATGTGGTTTTGACAGCGGTGGCGTATGACGATACAGGCCTCATCTCCGTACCTACCAGTGGGGGCGAAAAAACGGTCAACGTCGTTTCCGGCGGGTTCACTTCCGTAAGTTCTGTTTCCATCGACCAGGGATCTTCCGCTAGCCTAGGCAGTGTAAACGATGAATTACAATTGACATTAACATTCAACCCGACCAATGCTTCAAACAAAACGGTTATATGGTCCAGTGATAACAATGAGGTAGTGAATGTCAGCCCATCAGGTTTGGTAAAAGCTACGGGTAATGGCCAGGCAGAGGTGAAGGTCACCACCTTTGACGGTCAAAAAACCGGTATTATTACCATCACCGTAGGGGTAAATGTTCCTGTAGACGGCGTGTCGGTAGATCCGTCAAATCTTGATTTGACCATTGGCAGAACGGCCACGCTGGCAGCGAATGTGACGCCATCTAACGCCTCCAATAAAAATGTGACCTGGGAGTCTTTAAATACTTCGGTGGCTACGGTAACGGCTACTGGCGAGGTGACTGCTGTCAACATTGGTACCGCCCAGGTCCGGGTGACGACTAATGACGGCTCCTTCCAAGCTACTGCAACGATCAATGTAGTAGATTTAAACTGCTCGGAACTAGTGAACCCTAGTTTTGAAAATGGCCTGGCAGGATGGGCCCTGAATGAAGGTACCATCACCACCGTTCCTGATGCAGTGGACGGATCATTTTCCGCCCAGGCGACCGGCCAGGCGGGCATGGAGCAGCAGTTTGCAAAATCATTAGCCGAGGGTACCCATGTGATCTTACGTTTTAATGCTAAGGTAGATAGTACGAATAACTATTCCGGTTCCGGGCTGGATTTTAAAGACGCGGCAGGGAATACCATACAGGGTACAGATGTTCGAATAGAATCCACTGCCTGGCAGGAATACATTATCTCTGCCAATGCTCCGGCTGGGACAGAGCGTTTGAATGTATGGTTTTTTACCTCTGTAGATGTGCTGAACGTAGATAATTATTGCCTGGATATTGAAGGAGGAGGCACGGACCCGGGATTGGTAACGGTTACGTCTAAAGTGGCTTCCAGCAGTGATGACGCCGAAGAGACGATCAGTACCGGGGTTATGAACCTGGTCAGTAACGACCTGGATATACGCAGCGCAGATCTCAACGCGGCAAGGTTTGTTTTAAATGTTCCACAAGGGGCTAGCATTGAAAGTGCAGCACTCAGGTTTATTGCTAAGGAATCCAATATTGGGTCCAATGCGTTTACTATTAAGGCGCAGGCCACTGATAATGCGGCGACTTTTGACGCCACTGCTGGTAACATTTCTTCTAGGACACTAACGACTACTTCTGTTTCGTGGAATCCATCCGATTGGACCGCAGAAACCGTTTATACTTCTCCTGGCATAGCTTCGTTGGTCCAGCAGATCGTCAATAGACCCGGCTGGACTACCAACAACAATATCGCTTTTGTAATATCCGCCAGTTCAGCGAATAAAAGAGCGGCTAAGACGTTCGATTTTTCTGGAAATACCAGCACATCACCGGAACTTGTGGTGACGTATCGTATAGGTGCAGCCCCAGATACGGAGGCACCGTCTGTACCGAATGGTTTAGTAAGTTCTAACATTACTACCTCGGGGTTTGATGTAAGCTGGAACAGTTCTACGGATAATGTAGGAGTCACCAGCTACAGTGTTTACCTGGACGCGGTGTTCCAGCAATCTTCAAGCAACACAAATACATCGATTAGCGGGTTGTCCCCGAATACGGATTATTCCATAACAGTATCCGCACTGGATGCTGCCGGCAATGAATCTTCCAGGAGCCCTGCATTGGTTGTCCGAACGGCAAGTAACCCGGGAGGGCCTTCGGTAGACATTGAAGCGGAGGACTTTTCTTTAACGTCAGGAACTACAGTTGAGACCGGCAACCCTGGTTTTACGGGCACGGGGTACGTGGATTATGGCGGCAACAACTCCTTTGCAGAATGGACTGTGGATCTGTCCGGGACGTCAGCCGACATTGTATTTAGGTATGCCAATGGCGCAAACCAAAATCGTACCTGTGACCTGGTCGTCAATTCCGTGAATGTAGGTACCGTAGATTTTCCGGGCACTGGCGGATGGTCTGCGTGGAATACGTCCACCTTCCAAGGAGTGCCTATTACTTCGGGACCGAATACCATTCGCTTGGTGGCCAATAACTCGTTTAACGGCGGACCTAATCTTGATAACTTGAACATAACTACCGCGTCCATCGGTGGACCGCTCGTTTATGACCAGGATCCCGGTGCAGCCGGTCTAGTAAGCATGGAGGCAGAAGCACCCTCTTCCCAAGCGAACGGAACAGGCACTTTTGCCTCGATGGCTTGGGCCGTAATGAATGATGCAACAGCTAGTGGTAGCCAATACATGATCGTTCCAGACAATGGTAATGTCAGTTCAATCGGAACGCTCAACGGTCCGCGCCTGGATTTTGATATCAATTTTGTGAAAACGGGAGCTCACTATATTTGGGTGCGACAAAGATCCCCGAATGGGAGTGATAATTCCATCATTACGGCTTACGAAGGCTCTTTATTGCAAGATTGGAATATGCCAGACCCGCAAACTTCATGGGTGTGGTCAAAGGCAGGAACCACTTTTAATGTGGCTGCTACAGGAGTATCTACCTTTAGCATATACATGCGTGAAGATGCCACCCCGATAGACCAGGTCCTACTGACCACGGACCAGTTTTTTGATCCAAGTACGGGGGGTGCGAACCTTCGAACGGGGTCGGTAACGGGAGTTTCACTCGGTGAGTTTTCTGAAATCGCAATTTATCCGAATCCTTCTAAAAACCAAGTCAATATCAAGCTGCCTCGACAGTCCGCCTCTGACGTGACAGTTTTGGATCTGCAAGGTAAAAAGGTAATAGAGAAGGTCCAGGTAAACGACCAGTTGTCATTCAGGCTTACCAAGGGTACTTACATCGTGAGAATAACGATAGAGGGTAAGCATTATGAGCAGAAAGTGATTTTTGAATAGTCGAGATCATTGTATCCTCAATGTTGAAGAGGCAGTCTGTTCTACAGGCTGCCTTTTTTCAGTCAAACCCCTCTTTTCAGCAGGTTTTCCTTTTCCTTATCGAGCGTTAAACGACGGGTTCGCACAGGGTCTTGTCTTTATTCTTAGCTACTGGTTTTTGCTCTTTTTTATTGTCAAATCGCTGATTTCAAATCATCAAAAAAAGAGGATGATTAACTTGATTATTGTGAAAAATCTAATTTAAACCTAGCCCCAGTAATATCCTTTTTTTGATTCTTTATCCACCTCTCTCCCTAGGATGGTTTGCATCTTCATACTCAATAATAACCAAATACCTAATTAAAGGATCAACACAAAATGATTACCTGCCACACTACCCGGGCATTTTGGAAAACGTTTAGTGTCAACGTGATGTGCACACCGTTTTCATGGGCTATAATCCAACATAGCTCATTTTTGGGCAGACCTGGTGATCAAACTGCAGCTGATCCAATTTTTCAAAAAAAACCTTACCAACAATGAAAAAACAAATCTTTACGCTGTTTTTAGGACTACTGCCCGTAATTGGCTTATACAGTCAAACTACGGTAGAGGCTGAAGCCTTTACAAGCCAATCGGGCTGTACGCTTATTAGTGGAACCCCAACGATCATGGATTTTGGGGGTCCGGGATCTTACCTGGAGTGGGTCGTAAATGTATCCACCGCCGGCACCGCAAGCTTTAATTTTATTTATGCGAATGGCGATACTGGGGGATCGCGTTTTTGCGACTTGATAGTTAATGGGACGAATACCGGGAGTATTGAATTTACTTCCAATAACGATTGGCTTGTTTATCAAACAGCATCCAAGAATGGTGTTTTGTTAAACAGTGGGAACAATACCATCCGTCTTTCACAAACGTCAGGTGGGGGCCCCAACCTGGACAGGTTTGACTACACGGTATCCACAGGTGGAGGTTCTACCAATCGGTTGGAAGCTGAAAGTGGTACTTTTTCGGGGGGCGTGCTAACCAGCCATCCATCGGCTTCAGGTGGACAATTTGTAGACGGAAATGCCGGTTTTAACATTTCCTGGACCTATAATGCATCAGCAGCGGGTAATCATGTCCTTGATTTCAGTGTAGCTTCGCCAAGTGGTTCTCGTTCAATGGGTGTTTTCGTAAACAATTCTAAAGTAGGTACGATCACGACGAGCGCTGCAAGGTATAGCTGGGAAATCCAGTCCGTGACCGCCAGCTTGAATAGCGGGAACAATACGATTGAGCTAAGAGATACGGAGAATACTAACGAGCCGGATGTAGATTATGTTGAGGTAATACTTTCACCCGGCGGGGGAGGGGATAACCTTGCGCCCAGTGTACCCACTGGTCTTGTATCCTCCAACATCACGCCCACAAGTGCCATCATCGCATGGAATGCTTCTACGGATAATGTAGGCGTAACGGGGTATAATGTGTTTGTAGATGGAGTCTCCGTAGGAACTGCCAATGATAACGACCGGACCATTACGGGTCTGTCTCCTAGCACTACCTATGCTATTACTGTAAGCGCATTTGACGCCGCCGGTAATACTTCGGCGCTGAGCAATCCATTATCCGTCACTACTGCCGGTAGTGGTGGAGGAGGTAATGTTTCTAATATCTACGTAGAAGCAGAAAGCGGGACAGTAGAGTCGCCCATGCAAGTACTAAGCGATGGAAATGCCTCTGGGGGACAGTATGTGGCCGTAACTTCGGGAAACTCCACGGCGGCCCCACCGGCCAATGGTAAAACTTCCATTACCGTGGACCTGGAAGCAGGTACCTACAAAATATGGGGGCGAGTGCAGGCGTCTGACGGCGGCAGTGATTCGTATTGGGTGCGTGTAAATGGCGGTACTGCTTATCAATGGAATAATATACCTCAATCCACGAACTACCGGTGGGATGATGTTCATGACGCAGACAATAATAACATAGCCGTGACCTGGACCTTATCGGCCGGATCCCATACCGTGGAGTTTCTTTACAGGGAGCCAAACACACGACTTGACCGTATCTACATCACGAAAAACGGTGATGCACCTAATGATAGCGGGACCCCGGGGCCTGACCCTGTTTACAATCGTGTAAGGAAACTGGGAACCAACATGTCGTTTTTCTTCTATGGGACAGAAGGGTGTTCTCAAACGTTAAGCAACCCGTGGATATTCAAAGCCAATGGGCTGAACCTGGCCACCGAAACCAACCCGTGGGAGCCGCTCTTCTTAGATGATCATAAGATCTTTTCTGTGATCCGGTTTATGAATTGGAATGGGGGTAATGGTGATCCAAAAGTGAATTGGAGCCAAAGAACGTTGAAAGGTGATCCTAAACAAGAAGGACGCAACATGGCAGGGGGAATCAATGACCAGGATTTTAGCACGCAGCCCGACGGTCGCCAGACAAATGGTGTAGCCTTTGAGTGGGAAGTAGATCTTTGTAATAGGTTGAATGCAGATATGTGGATCAACGTACCTGCTAAAACAATGGATCCGGCTGATTTTCCGAATGGCGATGATTACAATAATGAGTTCGTATATAAAATGGCGATTCTCATGAAACATGGTGTTGACATGAAAAATGTTAACATCAAGAGCCTAGTAGGGGGTAAAAACAATCTCGATCAGCTCAAAACTTTTGATAGACAATGGTTTGTTGATCGAGGTGGAGAAATAACAGGGGATCCATTGAATACCAATTTGAAAGTATACGTTGAATACGCGAATGAAGTATGGTGTTGTGGAGACGGTAATTATCGACCCAGTGCAGTTTGGGCGAGGTCTAAATCAGATGACATTGGTTTTGAGTCAAACGCACATTGGTTGTTTGCTCCATGGGCAGAGATCCGTTCTTGGAAAGCGTATGAAGATGTATTCGGAGCAAATCGTATCGTAAAAGTGGCCGGATCTGCATCCGCATGGTTAACGCGCATCGATGACGCTTTCAATAGGGTCTATAACAATGTATCTAACAATAGAAACAAGTGGAATATTCGTCCAGATAAATGGAAATGGGCCAATTATACAAGAGCGGGCGGCACACCTGCTGATGCGGCTAATTTTAGAAGTGAGTGGACAGCGGGTTTGATAGAGCGGGCTGAGGGTCCACGTGTGAATAATCTCAGTTGGAGAGAGTTGAGGGACCATATGAGAGATGTATATGGACTTGCATTGATCGGTTATGAAGGCGGCCAGTCCATGGCGGATAATAATAGCTTAAATGCGCCATTTTTCTCTACTAGGAATGACGCCGATGATATGTACGATGAGTGGCTACAACGGGTACACCAGTTTTTCGAGTTTACCTGTCACTACCGAAGTTATGGTGCGTCATGCAATGATTATGAAAGGGCTACTTGGGGAGCTAAGTCCTACCCCGGGCAAACCAACAATATTGGTAAATATAATGCGCTTAAGGATTGGGTAGATGGAGTCACTCCATTCTCGCCCCCGGGCGCAAGGGTGGCAAGCGAGAAATTCCCGGTTGCTTTATCTGCTGAAGAACCGTTGGGTATAGAGGGTGTAGCGATATATCCCAATCCGGCACAGGACGGCAAAGTGAGGATTACGCCTATACCCGGCGTAGAAAATGGCAGGATCTCGCTACTGGGCATTGAAGGACGGGTATTACGAAACCTAAACTGGAACGGCGAATTAAAAGAAGTTCAACTAGAAGGGCCTGGGCTATACATTCTTCAACTCGATGATGGCAAAGGAAAGATCAAACAATTCAAGGTAATCAATAACTGACTTATTGTTCTAAGGATGTAATGTAAAAAGAAGCCGTCTCAAAAGGGGCGGCTTCTTTTATTTTAAAGCAGGGCTTGTCATGTACGATCCCGACGCCTACGCTGTAAGGAATGTCGGTGATAAAAAAGGAGAAAGAAAACTATAAAAAACACCACATTACAAAAAGATCGTCATTCCGGCCGGTGGTTGTGAGGAGGCCCGTGCGAGCGCCGGAATCTGCTGGGTCGTTTATGACGACCGTTGTCTTTGTGCACGCACCGGGTTTTTCGTTTGACGACTTCCCAGATTCCTTGTCACGCCTAGCCCAACGCACAGGCCGCAAGGAATGACGATGCTGGGAAGTAAGGAATGACCCGTTGAGGAATGAAAAGAAAATGTAGATTAAGAATAATCATTGGAATTCTTCCACTTTAGAAAACAGGTCTTCCCACCTAGGATTGAACTTTTGTATCATTTCATCCTTCCAAGACCTTCTCCACTTTTTTAACTGCTTTTCTCGTTGAATAGCAGCTTCGATAGAGTCATAGAATTCGTAGTATAAGAGATCATGGCACTTGTATTTTTTGGTGAAAGCTGAACCCTGGTTGTTTTTGTGTTGCCAAATGCGAGTATAGAGGTTGGCGGTTACTCCCAGGTATAGAACTGTGCGGGATTTGTTGGAGACAAAATAGATGTAACCGCCCTTTGCGATCATTTTGAGGGTGTTGGGTTTATGATAGTCTTGAAGATACGAAAGTGTGTCCAGCAAAATGTAAACCATCACATTAAAAAAGAATCGTCATTCCGGCCGGTGGCTGTGTTGAGGCCCGTGCGAGCGCCGGAATCTGCTATGTCGTTTATGGCGGACCGTTGTCTTTGTGTATGCAGTGGGGTTTTCGTTTGACGACTTCCCAGATTCCTTGTCGCGCCTAGCCCAACGCACAGGCTGCAAGGAATGACGATATTTAAAA
>JANQLQ010000264.1 GCA_028280565.1 Fulvivirga sp. | reverse complement strand
GTGGCACACTTTCCACCGATAGAGGTGGCACAAGTTAATCCGATACGACTGGCATACTTTACGCCGATATCAATGGCACATATTCACCGATATATCCAGGGGCAGGTGTCACATAGCGATGTAAAGAAAAAGAACGCTGAAGTTGCTAAAATGAATACCGAAAAGAAATTGTTAGAAAAAGAGCTATCAGACAGGCCCTCAGACTTTGAAGCAAAGATGACTCACGCACTATCATTAGAGAAACAGGCATTAGAAAATGAAAAACTTAGAAATGAGATATTAAAAGGGAGGTTAGAAATTGTTGAAAAGCTCTCAGATTTAGCAGTCAAAGGAGTGCTGGACTCAGACCATATAAGGATTGAAATTAATGAAATACTTTTTTTGCTAAAACAAGGAGATGAATTTAAAACAACAGATTCAGACATTGATGAGCTTATGTGAGTATATATTTAATATATATTATCATTAATTTTCCTATGCCCTATGCACGACTTTAGGTAGAATTGGTCTCTTCTATGCATATTCCTATTTCCGGACTGTTTCTAGGCAAATACGATTTGCATCTTTGTAAATTTTGATTGTCATCATTTGACAACTAGAATTAGAAATTACCCCCTTATTTCAATTCCTAAACTGGTAAGGCTTCACTTTAGGATCGATTCTCCTTTTATCATGCATTTGTATGGATAAGAATATAGCTCCAAATTCATACCCTTCAGTTCCTGATCCGTTACCATTAAGATGTGTTGAAATGTTTAACCTATGTTTAACCCATAATAAAACAAAAGCGCCCCAAGAAACTTCTTAAGGCGCTTAACTCTTTGATTATCAAAGTACCCGGGGCGGGACTTGAACCCGCACGGGCGCAATGCCCACAGGATTTTAAGTCCTGCGTGTCTACCAATTCCACCACCCGGGCAGCCGACTACTCTTACAGTAGCCAAAGGCTATTAAAAATAATGCCTGCAATTGGCAGGCAATGTACTTTTACAAAATGGAGCGAGAAACGGGGTTCGAACCCGCGACCTCAACCTTGGCAAGGTTGCGCTCTACCAGCTGAGCTATTCTCGCTTTTTCGCTAGCGGACTGCAAATTTAAGTAAGGAAGACTAATTTACAATATACCAGCGGACTTTTATTCTGATTATTTACCTCCTTGCTTCGCCCAGTTATCTCTCAAGGTAACGGTACGGTTAAAGATCTTTTTATCTCCCGTTGAGTCCCGGTCAACAATAAAATACCCCTGGCGCTCAAATTGGAACTGGTCACCGTCTTTGGCGGCAGCCAGTGAGGGTTCTATTTTCACAGCCTCCAAAACCTCCATCGACTTCGGGTTAAGGTGATTTATAAAATCATCTTCAATATCGTTCAGGTTTTCCGTTAGGAAAAGCCTATCTATTAACCTTACTTCAGCCGTTTCAGCGTGCTTGGCAGATACCCAGCTCAATGTACCCTTCACCTTTTTCCCGCTTGTATCTTCCCCGCTCTTTGAATTAGGGTCATACGTACAGATGATCTCCGTGATATTACCTGCTTCGTCTTTTTTGTAGTCTTCACATTTTACAATGTACGCATATTTTAACCTTACTTCCCGGCCTGGTCCAAGACGGAAAAACTTCCTGGGCGGCTCCTCCATAAAGTCGTTACGCTCAATATAGATCTCGCTGGAGAAAGGAAGCTGCCGCGTGCCTGCACTTTCATCTTCAGGGTTGTTAATAGCGGTGAGCATTTCCTCTTTATCTACAGGGTAGTTGGTGATCGTCATCTTTATAGGGTCCAATACCCCCATAACTCGATTTGCCTTTTTATTAAGGTCTTCCCGCACACTATACTCCAGCAGGGCCACGTCCGTCACACCATCCCTGCGGGCAACTCCTACTTTTTCAATGAAATTCCTGATGGATGCCGGGGTAAATCCTCGCCGGCGTATCCCCGATAAGGTGGGCATCCTAGGATCGTCCCAACCTGTAACATGACCTCCTTCTATCAATTGAAGAAGCTTTCTCTTGCTCACAACGGTATACCCTAAATTAAGACGAGCAAACTCGATTTGACGTGAAGGGAATATCCCCAATTGTTCAATCAGCCAGTTGTACAACGGCCGGTGTACCTCAAATTCCAGTGTACACAAAGAATGCGTAATTTTTTCCAAGCTGTCAGACTGCCCATGAGCAAAATCATAAGTGGGGTAAATACACCATTCGTTACCCGTACGATGGTGCTCCACATGCCTAATACGATAAAGAATAGGATCACGCATATGCATGTTGGGAGAAGCCATATCGATCTTAGCGCGTAGCACCATGGCGCCGTCAGGGTATTTTCCCTCCTTCATCCCGGCAAAAAGGGCCAGGCTTTCTTCTGCAGACCGATCACGGTTTGCGCTTTCCCTTCCCGGTTGTGTAGGGGTACCTCTCTCCTCGCGGATCTGCTCGGCGGGAGTATCATCCACGTAAGCCTTCCCCATCTTGATCAGCTTCACGGCCCATTCATAGAGCTGGTCAAAGTAATCCGAGGCGAATAGCGCAGTACCTTCCCACTGGTAGCCGAGCCATTCTACATCCCTTTTTATAGCTTCTACGTACTCTGTACTCTCTTTTTCAGGATTAGTATCATCAAAACGCAGGTTACAGGTGCCTCCATACTTTTCAGCCAGGCCGAAATTCAGCACGATAGACTTCGCATGCCCAATATGCGGGTAACCGTTCGGCTCCGGTGGGAACCGGGTATGGATCACCCCGCCATGCTTCTTGGTAGTCAAATCATCTTCAACAATCTGCTCAATAAAATTCAAGGATCTTACCTCGCCGTCGCTCATAGGTGGATAGGTTTTTATCGGAATGCAATTTTAGCCAAAATAGGGCCAACTCACATGATATAGCTCACAGTATTTATCCAGCAAAACCTCACCACCTCGGACTCCAACACTTCGGACTTGAACACTTCAGACTTGAACACTTCAGACTTCAACACTTCGGACTTCAACACCTCGAACTCCAACACTTTAACACCTCAAACTTTAACACTTCAACCTTTTTTCAGAAATTAGTCCTATGTACGCCATTGTCGACATAGAAACCACGGGAGGATTCGCGGGAAAGCACAAGATCACCGAAATCGCCATTTTTATCCATGACGGCGAGCAGGTAGTGGAGAGCTTTGAAACACTGGTCAATCCCCAACAACTTATCCCGGGGTACATTACAGGGCTTACAGGCATTTCCAATGCCATGGTAGAAAAAGCGCCCACCTTCAGCGAGGTGGCCAGTACAGTCTATGAACGGATCAAGGATAAAGTCTTTGTGGCCCATAATGTCCATTTTGACTATTCCTTCCTGAAGTATGCCCTCGAACAAGAGGGCTTAGAACTTGGCCCTAAGAAGCTTTGCACCGTTAGGTTAAGTAGAGGGATCTTCCCGGGGTTCAGGTCCTATGGTTTAGGAAATTTATGTAAGCAGCTCGGGATCATCATTGAAGATCGGCACCGGGCAGGGGGAGATGCCAAAGCCACGGCTATTTTGTTTGACCGGCTCATAAAAGAAAACCCGGAATTTGTCCAGCTTTCGTTACAACGGGCCTCTAAAGAGACCGTCTTGCCGCCCCACCTGCCGAAAGAAGAGTTTTACTCCCTTCCCGCGATGCCCGGCGTGTATTATTTTGTAGATGGGCGGGGAGAAGTGATCTATGTAGGGAAAGCCGTAAACATCAAAAAACGGATCAGCAGTCACTTTTCAGGACGGTCCAAAGACCCCCGTAACCAGTACATCCGTAACGAGATTCACCACATTCAATATGAACTAACGGGCAACGAGCTTTTGGCCCTCGTGCTGGAATCCCAAGAGATAAAGCGACTATGGCCCAAATACAACCGATCCCAAAAGTACAACAGTAACCAATGGGGCTTGTACCGCTACGAAGACCGCTCGGGCTACCATCGATTGAACGTAAGTAAACTGGTCAATGGCATGGAACCCCTGGCAGTTTTTAACACACATGCCGATGCCTGGCAGTTTCTGATCGAAAAAACCAAAGAATACGAGCTATGCCCCAAGCTAGCGGGAATACAAAAAACCCTCCACCAGTGCTATGATCATAACGATGGACTATGTCGTGGAGCGTGTATTCACCTGGAAACGCCGGAAGACTATAACGAACGGGTCAGTGAATTCATCGACACTCTTGCCAGTGAGGACCTGTCGTACGTCATCTTGGGCGCAGGCCGCTATGAAGACGAAAATTCCGTGATCTTAATAGAAAAGGGCAACTACGCAGGATTTGGATTCTGTGACCAACGGCTTTCCATTTCCAGCCTGGACCAGGTCAAAACCATCATCGAGCATTACCCTTCCACTATAGAAATAGACCGTTATCTCCAAAGCTACGTTAACAGCCCAACAGCGGAAGTGATTAGTCTTGAATAATGAGTCCTGGGTAACTAGTCGGCAATCGGCAAAAGGCAGTAGGCAAAAAAACAACCTACTCAAGACTAAAGACTCACGACTCAATACTAAAACTAATACCTCTGCCTACCCGAGCCCGGGGGATAAAGCGTATCCACCCGGTTACTGGAATACACCTCCTTAGTATCGATATCCATGATGGACAAAACCCCTTCCCAGCCGGCGCCGGTGTCCATTAACCAAATGCCACCGGTAAACAGGGGCTTGGTGAAGCCGAGACGGTGAATTGGGGAATGACCAATGTACACCTCATCATACCCCGTTAATTTTTGTGGATGGCCCATTTGGTACCGGTTCATTGCTTCTTGGAAAAGTGACCTGTCCCACATAAATATGTCGGGACTTTGTTGTTCCAACGGGATACCCGGCTTAATTCCCGCATGCACAAAAAGTTTATCATCCAGTTCTAAATAGAGCTTGGCCGCGTCGAAGAACTCAAGGTGCGGAGCGGGCATTGTATCGCCTTCGTAGCTTTTCATCGTATTTTCACCTCCTACATTTAACCAAGCCGGATCAGCTATGCCGGTCATTCCCCATTCCATGGTCCAGTAGTCATGGTTGCCTAAAATGAAATGTATGTTCTTTAGGTTTCGCAGCCGTTCCACTACTTGGCAGGTTTCCGGCCACCCATCACAAAGATCACCGAGGGCGATCAACAGGTCTTTGTCATCATCAAAACCACATCTCTGCAGGCACTGCTCCAATGCTTTATAAGCCCCATGTATGTCACCGATTACGAATCTTCGCATGATCATGAATTAGCTCCCGTTAGTAAGATCTATTTTTCCAGCTCCTTTATTGGAAAGCCCGGGAAACATCCAAGGATCGAAAATACCTATTCTTAAAAATTATCAAACTATTTTTTACAAAGAAAGCTTACCTATGACCCGTTGATCAAAAAGAACCTCCATGAAGGGTCAACCGTAAGACAAAATGAAAGTTTACAATAATACTCCAGTAGTCACATGCACCAAGCCCTTACTTTGAGCAAGAATTTTAACTGTTCTTCCATGAACACCATTTGGTATGCTTCTCAGCCGGAGATAGACGTCACGGCCCTCTCACTTCCTTTCCTGCAGCATGAACTGATACTAAACTTAGGAGATACTTTCAACGTAAGTTACGCCCATACAAACCAAGAGACTCTATTCTCCCCTATCCAAGCTAAGGCGATCACCACCGAGGTAAGCGGTAAATACCAAGCGATGGGTGTCCTCTTCCCTCCAGTGGGGATCTACGAGATGTATGGCCTAAGCGTGGCGGAGTTAAAGACTTCAGAAGAATTACTTTTCGGTAAGCAGGAAGAACTATATGCCAGGACCAGGGAGCAAGACTCCCCCAGGAAAAAAATAGAGGTCTTAAGTTCATTCCTAGCTAAAAATTCGGTCAATAAAAAATGCCCGGATGTAGTGGTAAACTTTCTTAAAGCCGTTTCCCTGGCTACCCAAAACCCTTTAAAGATCAAAAAAATTGCGGAACAGCTTCATTTTAGCAGTAAACACTTGGCATCGACCTTTCGCGATATAACGGGGATCACTCCTAAAAAATACGTGCAACTTTTGCAGCTAAACCATGCTTTAGGAACCATGCTCAGGCATCCCAAAAAAAGACTCACAGAAACTGCCTTGGAGCATGATTTTTATGACCAAGCCCACTTTACCCGTAAGTTCAAGGCATTTTCAGGGATGACTCCCTATGCCTTTCGATCGCAAAGGCTGGCACAGCCCCACGACTTTTTGAATACTTTGGTGCTTTGACCCGGACCCGGTCAGAAGTAAATTTTATACAATTTATACTGGGAAAATCAGTTGAGCTTTGGCAAAAAAACAAATGACTGACCGAAAACTAAAACTCTACATTGCCGCAAGCCTTGATGGTTACATAGCGCGCACGGATGGCTCTCTCGACTGGTTAGAAGGGCTCCCAAATCCAAACAAGATCGATTATGGGTACCAGACGTTTTACCAATCCGTAGACACCGTGATCATGGGTAGGATCACTTATGAAGAGATCCTCGGGTTTGGTGTGGACTGGCCGTATGAAGCCTGCAAAACTTGGGTAGTAAGCCAAAATCCAAAATTGGAAACCCCCACAAAAGATACTGCACAGATTACCGGTAATTTTAAGCAGCACATTGACGATCTAAAAAAACAACCGGGCAAAGATATATGGCTGGTGGGAGGTGGTAGGCTGGTCACCACTTTTCTAAATGCTGACCTGGTCGACGAAATGATCTTGTTCATCACTCCTGTGATTTTGGGTGAAGGGATCGCCCTGTTTCCCGGTCAGCCAAAAGAAAAAAGTTTTGAATTATCAGGAGTCCAATCGTATGAAACGGGTATGGTAGGCCTTACTTACAGGAAAAAGTAACACACTGGTGTTTCAAGCTTTTCATGTCCCCCGCTAATGAACCGATGCTTTACAAAGCCTGGTTACGGTTTTCTCTTTTTACGGGTGAGTGCCGGGGATTTGTAGGTGTCTTTAACACGGCAGGTCCCTCAAAACCCCCTCACCACAAACTTACCTTGGTCTCCGTCTGTCCCTTGGTCTCGAAAAAAGCCAATAATTCTTTGGCCTCTTCTCCTCCCTTTTGTGCATGATGTAAGAAAGTGAAACCATGCGGACCCAGGCTATGGATCAAATTTGGATAGGCCAGCAGAACGGGTTTGACCAAGCTCGTTTTTCCTAACATCGTCAAGGCATGTAAAGTTGGCCGGGCACCCTTTTCTATAAGAAAATTGACCATTTTCTTATGCCCTATGTGTCCACCGGCGTCAATGCCCGTTTCAAAGTCACCTTTTCCCCAATCCCAGGAACTGTAGATCAGGTTAGGGTATTCGTCAAGCAATTCTTTTACCTTGTCCAAGTTACTATGAGAGGCCCGCACAAATGTTTTGACCACCTCTTTTTGATAAGCCGCAGGTTTATCATCCTGGCCTGCTATACGGTTGGGAAGAAAGGCAAAACCTAACGTGGTAAGTCCTACCCCTTTGATAAAATCATTTCGTTTCATGGTCTTACTTATCGAGTGTTTAGGAACAAATTGGGCATTAACTCATTATAAATGAAACTTTTTAGCCTAACTACAACCCGTACCTGTCAGAAAAATACTTCTAAGGTGTAAAAGAGGATGTAACCTTCGTGAAAAAATAAAGTATTCACTGGGCATACTTCATGCAACCTTAAGATAAAAAAACGGTCCCTAGTAAAAACTCAAAACAACATGCTTAGACACAGCCTGCTCGTAGCGTTCAGAAACTTCAAGCGTTTTACAAATTCATTTTTCATCAACTTGGTTGGCCTGTCTACTGGTTTAGCCTGTGCCGTCTTCATCTTCCTTTGGGTGGATGACGAGTTACGAATGGATAATTTCCATGAAAAAGGCGATCGTCTCTACCAAGCTATGGAACACCAGCAATATGCAGACCGGATCATGACCACTATCTCCACCCCGGGGGTTTTGGCGGAGGCGCTTAAAGATGAGATCCCAGAAGTGGAGTATGCCGCCACTGCCACCTGGGTAAATGCGGCCACCTTGTCTATCGATGATCACAACGTCAAAGCCGAAGGATTTCACGTAGGGGCTGACTTTTTCAACATCTTTTCCTATGGCCTGGTGCAGGGCAACGCTGACCAGGTGCTACTGGACAAAATGAGCATTGTAATCTCGGAAGACTTAGCCATACGATTATTTGAAACGAAAGAAAATGTGATCGGCAGGCAGGTAGAATACCAGCACGAAAAAGTATTCCAAGTGACGGGGGTTTTTAAAGGTACTCCTAAGCAATCGTCTTATCAATTCGATTTTGTATTGCCATTCGAGGAGTACAAAGATGACAACGATTGGGTATTGAGCTGGGGCAATAACGGCCCCAAAACCTTCTTGACCCTCCGGGAAGGCAGTAACCTAAACCAGGTAAATGAAAAGATCGCTGATTTCATTAAGAAAAAAGAAGAGCAAAGTAATGTAACGCTGTTTTTCCTGCCCTATGCGCAACGCTATCTGCACGGGCGTTATGAAAATGGGAAACCTTCCGGGGGAAGGATAGAATATGTGCGGCTTTTTGGAGCCATCGCCATCTTCATCTTGATCATAGCCTGTATTAATTTTATGAACCTGTCTACCGCCCAAGCCTCACGGCGGGCAAAAGAGGTGGGCATCAAAAAGTCCATCGGTGCCGGCCAGGGTGAACTTGTTATACAATACCTGTCCGAATCTATCTTGATCGCCTTATTGTCATTGGTGCTTGCCCTGTTGATCGTGTGGATCTCCCTGCCCCAGTTCAACTTTATCACGGAAAAGCAGATCACATTAGATCTTACAGACCCACGCTTGGTGTTCTCCCTGCTGGGCATAACCCTGGTCACAGGTATACTGGCAGGTAGCTACCCAGCGCTATATTTAGCGGGGTTCCGGCCCGTAAAGGTGCTGAAAGGTGAAGTACGAGGATCGATCGGTGAGCTATGGGCCCGCAGGGGGTTAGTGATCTTCCAGTTTACGCTATCTATTGTACTGATCATAGCGGTCCTGGTCATTTTCAAGCAAATAGAATTTGTTCAAAACAAGAACCTCGGCTATGATAAGGATAATGTCGTCTACTTCGAGATCGAGGGCCGGGTAGAAGACAACCTGGCAACCTTCCTGGCCGAGATGGAACGTATCCCGGGGGTGGTCAGCGCCTCTAGCATTGGGCATAACCTGGTGGGCAGGCAAAACAATACCAGTGGGCTAAATTGGGAAGGTAAGAACCCCGACGACCGTATTCTTTTTGAGCACGTAAGGGTAAATTATGGATTGATCGAAACATTGGGCATAGAAATGATCGAAGGCCGGTCATTTTCCGAGAACTTCGGTGCCGACTCAACGAAGATAATCCTGAATGAAGCGGCCATCAAGATCATGGGCTATGAAGAAGATCCTATAGGGCGAATAGTCCGTTTATGGGACGAGGTAGATATGGAGATCATCGGGGTAGCCAAAGACTTCCATTTCCAATCATTACATGACAAGGTGAATCCACTCTTTTTCAGGCTCTCCCCTAGCCAATCTTGGAATATTATGGCCAGGATAGAGAACGGCCAGGAAAAAGCTACCTTGGATCGTCTCAAGGACTTTTACGAAGACTACAACAGTGGTTTTACATTTGAATATGCGTTTTTAAATGAAGATTTCCAGCAATTGTATGCCGCAGAACAGCGGGTATCGGTACTATCTCGCTATTTTGCAGGTATCGCGATCATCATTTCTTGCCTAGGGCTTTTCGGCCTGGCCGCTTTTACCGCGGAGCGACGGCTGAAAGAGATCGGTATCCGGAAAGCATTAGGCTCTAGCGCTTGGAGCATCGTCTACCTTATGTCCAGCGATTTCACCCGTATGGTATTAGTCTCTATCCTGATCGCTTTGCCTGTGGGGTACTACCTGGTAGATATTTGGCTGCAGCGCTTCGCTTTTCGTATTGATTTGGAGACTTGGTTCTTCGTACTTTCCGGGTTAGTAGCCTTGGTCATCGCCTGGCTTACCGTGGGATCACAGGCGATCAAGGCCGCTAATGTAAACCCGGCCCAATGCTTGCGTAACGAGTGAAACACTTGTGACCTGGACTCGATTAAAAATCAAACGTCATTCCGCGCCGGTGGCTGTGGGAGAGCTAATGGCGAGAACCGGGATCTGCTGTGTTGTAGAATAGGAGCTAGTCCCCAGTTTAAAGACTGTGAAAGTATGCTAAACCTCATTTTAGGCCTAGATTACAATGATTTTAAACTGGGGTTTATAGGTCCACCCGGTGTTCCGTGTAAGTACCAGGCACTAATACCGAGGTAAGTTTTTGGATGTCAATAGGATCGAGCGGGGACTTAGAGAAAGTTTCAATGGCTTCTTCCAGTTGCGCCTCGGTCCTTATGCCCACTACCGCAGTGGTAACGGCCGGGTTTGCAAGGACAAAACGCAGGGCCACCTGCACTGGTGTTCTTTCTTGGCCCAGGCTACTTATCGTGCGTTTCATTGATCCTATCTCGGCTTCCGAATAACCTAAGTAGCCTTTCGCAGGCTTGTCTGCTAACAACCCTTTGGCCAAACTGCCCCTGGCCAAAACACCTACCTCATTTTCTTTCAACCAATCCAAACATTGCTCCTCCGGACGACGATCCAAAAGACTGTACTGCATCATATTGCTGGTAAAATTTGACATGTCCAGCCACCTGCGTATCACGTTCGGCCGAATTGAGGATATTCCGTATTGTAATATTTTTCCTTGTTCCTTTAGCCGTTCGAAAGCTTCTAAGGTATCATCAAAAGGGTCATCTAAGGTGCCACCATGGAGTTGATAAAGGTCTATGTGATCCGTTTGCAGCCGTTGAAGGCTTTCATCCGCAGCTTGGAGGATATAGTCTTTGGTAGGATTCCAATCCCAGCCACTACCACCAGGCCGCCATTGGTTGCCAACTTTTGTAGCCAAATACACCTGCCCACGTAAAGGTTTTAGAGCCTTTCCAATTACTCTTTCGTTCTCTCCTTTATCGTATAGATCCGCAGTATCAAAGAAATTGACACCCAGCTCAAAGGCTTTCCTCAGCAACCGGTCATTTCCTTCATTTCCCAGGTCCAGGGACATACATCCAAAGGTGACCCGGCTTACTTTCCACCCGGGGTATCCGAGTCTTTTATATTCCATAGTAGTTTGCTGTATCATTTAAATTCCAGGCCTAATACAATAGAAGCCACGCCTGTGAATTCAAAACAGGTCATTCAATTTAAGGTCATTTAAAGGATTGATCCTGGCTTTTTAGAACCATTACTGCCTATTTATAACCGTAGTTTTAACGTTTAGCTCTACTGTATTGAATATGTCCTCTATGGGATTCAGATCATCGACCAGGTCATTGATCATGGCCCGATTTAAGTCATACTTGGGAGAAAACACAATCGTCATATCGTAGTCTCCTATTGCTGCCCCGTCGGCATCAACAGTAACGGAAACATTACCTTCTTCCCCGGGCCGGATAAATCCCCCTTGTGTAGAATTTGCCACGGCCAAGAAAGCACTGAATATATTTCCCTTGGAACCCGGAGCGTTGTCTATGTAATTACTTGCAGTCATGCCGTGTTGGACAGGATGATTGCCTTCGTTCACCCATTTATATAAAAATCTCCTGGTCTCCCCTACTGTTACCACAGGAGTAGAAACCGAATTTTCTTCCAAATTTATCGGGGTTTCAACGTCTACGACCACCCGGTACCTGTTTTGCGTTCCCGGTGTATTGACAGACAACTCAAATCCATTCCTGTCTCTAAAAGACAGGTAATCATAATCAGATCTAAAATCAACACTAAGATCTGTTTCCGGGTACTCGCTGAAGTCATTTTCTCCTTGCCTGTATTCTAATTCTTCTCCTTCAAAATCTATAGATGGGACCAGGTTGGCTAAATCGGTATTTACAGGAACTAGCACATATATGGCGTTGGAATTCATAGCAGGGTACGCTACTATTCTTAAGGCTTCAATATCAGAAGATAGGTTCGCATTTTTACTTTTTTCGAATCTGAAGCCCGTGATCTTAGGTTCTTTTACAGGCGGGATTTCCTCCTGTATTACAGATACGAGATAACGGATGCTCTTACCCGGATCTTCCAGCGATGTGATCGTATAAGTAATGATATTCCCTGCCTCAAAAGATTGTACCGATCTAACCGCAGGAGATATTTGAAATTTGGACACATCAAAATTAACCGAGGCCAAACTCAGGTCTAAAATATCGAATGTTGCCGGAATAGTAATGACGATCTCCCCTGGTGTTATCTCTTCGCCATCTACAATTTCAGGTTGACGTACTTGGATATCGGTATAGGAAACTTCGAATAATGGAAAATCATTAAGAACGGCATCTGCCAGGTCTACGATAACCGGATCTTGATCATCTCCGGAATTGCACGCAAAAAGCCAACTGATCAACAAGACAAAACCTACTTTGTATAAAATATTCATCTTCTAGATCTTCATGAGTATAAAGATAATCCGAAAACCTTAAGGTACGAGGTAGAAAACATAAATATACCAAGAGCAAGTTATGCGTTTGTTAAGCATGTTTTTTGCATTTAATGTTGTTAAATCGTTACCCATGCTGGGAATGGAGATACAGAATATTGGTTACGCCCCCCGTAAGCTTTATCGAAGCGCCCAGGGAGCTGAAAGTGTATTATGAGTTCATGTCATGTTACACCTCAAATGGCTGTTAAACTATCTTCGGTCTAGTTCCCAAAGTCGGCAGTCAGCAATAAACAATCGGCAACCCCCTATTTTTGCCTACTGCCCTTTGCCTATTGCTGGCTGATCGAGAACCTTCCATTACCTCAAGCATACTCATCTTGTACCGGATATGTCATTTGAAGCTTAACTTAACTAGGACTAGGGTATCATTGAAAATTCAAGTGTGACGTATGGAGGGGAGACCTCCAGGAACAGCGCGGTACATTTGAGGCCTGCGGGTAAGCGGCCTATAGGGGGCTGGATAGCGCGTTTTGCGCGGAAAATGGGCTTGGTTTCTGGCGCCCTTTTCTTTTGTTTCGTTTTCTTTTGGGCATGCAAAAGAAAATGAAAACCGGGCTTAGAACCACAAAATCCCGCCTAAATTGCTCATTACGAAGATAGCATTACCCGAAACATCGTAAAAAGATAGCTTAACTTACCAAAATTGACGTCCTACTATCAAAGCTAATTTTCAAAGACGCTCTTTTATAGGATCATCAGTCACAAACGACAACGCCCGGATTACAAATCCTATTGCTCGATAAGTACGCATTACGCTACGCTAAATGCGCACTAGTTGAATTGAAAATTCAAGGGCATATGGAGGGGGGACATCCAGGAACAGCGCGGCACATTTAAGGGCTGTGGGTAAGCGGCCTATAGGGGCTGGATAGCGCGTTTTGCGCGGAAAATGGGCTTGGTTCCTGGCGCCCTTTTCTTTTGTTTCGTTTTCTTTTGGGCGCGCAAAAGAAAATGAAAACCGAACTTAGAACCTCGAAATCACGCGTATACTGCTCATTTAGAGGATCGCACTACCCGAAACACTTTAAAATGTAGCCTAATTTTCCAAAATTAAACGTTCTCCTATCAAAGTTAATTTTCAAGGACACCCTTTTATAGGATCATGAGGCACAAACGAGAACGCCCGGACCTATTGCTTGATAAGTACGCATTACGCTCCGCTAAATGCGTACTAAGTGATTTGTTTCGTTTTTGGGTAAAGCCAAAAATGAAAAAACTGGCAAAATAGAAGTAACAAAATCAACCTATAAGGATCTCCCGTTTATTACGGACTACCGACGTTAGGAACGAGACCAAAAAAAGTATTACTGTCATTTGAGGCTTAACACAACACTAACCCTAGCCATACATTTCCTCCTTCTGGGCGATCACCTTCTCACTGGCAACGTACTCATCATAGGTCATAAGCTTGTCCAAGTAGCCGTTAGGGCTGATCTCCACGATGCGATTAGCGATGGTCTGCGTAAACGTATGGTCGTGTGAAGTAAAGATCACTGTACCGGGAAAATCTTTTAAGGCATTGTTAAACGCTTGGATCGACTCCAGGTCCAAATGGTTAGTAGGTTCATCCAGCAATAAAAAATTCGCCCCGGAAAGCATCATGCGTGAGATCATACAGCGCACCTTTTCACCTCCCGAAAGAACATTACATTTTTTAAATACTTCTTCACCAGAAAAAAGCATTTTTCCCAAAAATCCACGGATGTACACTTCGTCTTTTTCATCCTCCGAGAACTGCCTGAGCCAATCGATAAGATTGTCATCGGATTGGAAATACTTTTCATTGTCATTCGGTAGATAAGCTGTAGTGATCGTCTGGCCGAATTTGAACTGCCCGGATCCCGGGGCCTCTTCCCCTGCCAATATTTGGAACAGTGTGCTGAGGGCGAGGCTGTCCTTCCCTATTAGGGCAATTTTATCCCCCTTATTCACAAAAAGGTCCAGGTCTTTAAAAAGGGTCTTACCACCTACTGACGCGCTCAATCCTTCCACCTGTAGTATTTGATCCCCGGCCGGCCGCTTTTGCTGGAAGATAATGGCCGGGTACCGGCGGGTAGAAGGCTGGATCTCTTCTATGTTTATTTTTTCCAATAGCTTTCTGCGGCTGGTGGCCTGCTTGGATTTTGAAGCATTAGCACTAAAGCGGGCAATGAATTCCTGTAGCTCCTTCTTCTTTTCTTCGGCTTTTTTATTGGATGCCGATTGCTGGGTCATAGCTAATTGACTTGATTCATACCAAAAAGAGTAGTTACCGGTGTACAGCTTTATTGCCTTAAAATCAATATCGGCCACATGTGTACATACGGTATCCAAAAAGTGGCGATCGTGGGATACGACGATGACCGTATTTTTAAAATCCAGTAAAAAATCCTCCAGCCACGTAATGGTCTGTATGTCCAGGTCGTTCGTAGGCTCATCGAGAATAAGAATGTCCGGGTTCCCAAAAATAGCCTGGGCCAGCAGTACCCTCACTTTTTGATTACCACTGAGCTCCTTCATAAGTTGGTAATGATGCTCCTCTTTAATGCCTAAACCACTAAGCAGCGCCGCAGCGTCAGATTCAGCATTCCATCCATCCATTTCGGCAAACTCAGCTTCCAACTCCGACGCCCGGATGCCATCTTCCTCGGAAAAGTCCGGCTTTTCATAAATAGCATTTTTTTCTTGCATTACCTGCCATAGCTGGGCGTGCCCCATGATCACAGTATTCAACACGCTAGACTCGTCAAATTCAAAGTGGTTTTGACGGAGCACCGCCATACGATTGCCCGGTGAAATATTTACCTTCCCTGAATTCGGCGGCACATCACCGGCTAAAATCTTCAAAAAAGTGGATTTCCCGGCTCCATTGGCACCAATAATACCGTAGCAATTGCCCTCGGTAAACTTAATATTGACCTGGTCGAAAAGTACTCGCTTTCCGTACTGTAATGAAACGTTACTTGCTGAGATCATAGATATTGAAAATAGTGGGCAAAGGTAAAGTATTTCATGTGATTTAAAAGGAAGTAGGCTGGGGCAATGATTGGCAAAAAAGGTTATAGCCTCCTACTATTGAATACGATCAAAAAAATTCTCAGCCTCTTTTCTTATACTATTTCATCATAGTAATATTATAATATACTGGTTTACTATCACTTATGATTAATTCAAGATTGCATTTCTTTAAAAAAATAACTAACTTGTTTTTGTTCGTGAGATCATTTTAAAACACCCTCGTCATGCGCTATTGCGATCAATTCGGGCGTAATTTCTGGGAACGGCACCAAAGGATGAAAGCAATAAAAGACCGCCTGGCCTTGCACTATTATAGTGTTCGAAAACCTTATAAAAATTACCTCACAGGCATAACCCCTGGCGCAATACCTATTTTTATTAATAATTTCAACCGGCTTGAGAGCCTGGAGGTACTTATAGAGTGGCTAAACACACTGGAACAGGACATCAAAATCATAGTTATCGACAACCATTCCACTTATCCACCTCTTTTGGAGTATTACCGGTCATTAGAGCGCGCAGGTATACTACTTATACCCCTGGGAGGTAACTATGGCACCGAAAAAATCCTCCCTATTTCCTGCTCCTTAAGTCATTGTCCATATTTTGTAGTAACAGACCCTGACCTCGTTCCTTATTCCACTACGCCTAGGGATGTCTTGGAAGTAATGATGAATGCATTACGGGAAATGCCGGGTATCAATCACGTAGGTGCTTCACTAGAGATCAATGACATCCCAAGCTATTTCCCGGGAAAACGGGATGTAGTGGACTGGGAAGAAAGATATTGGCAAAAAAAGATCAAAAAGCATTTGTACCTGGCCGACGTTGCTACCACATTTGCTATGTATCGCCAAAATTCGCAGGTGAGAAGCACAAAACCGGCGGTACGGCTAGACAGGCCCTACACACTAAAACATGTAGATTGGTACCATGACCCCGCCCATCTCAGTGAAGAATATTGCCATTACCTACAGACATGCAACCGGTCCGGTACATGGCCTTTCATTTAAAGAAAAACGTTGCCGCAGCGCGACAACTGAGCTTGACCTAAAAGTACAAATTGTATCCTTAGCGATCCCGGGTTAAAACCTGGGGATTGACAAACTTGACATGCTGACCTTCCAGCAGGTTCACTATTTTTTGAAATGTTAGGTGAGTTTCGTCGTAATCATGGACCAATATTACTTCTGACGACCCCAGGAACCTCATACCATACGGCCCGGGTATTTCTCCCCTTCCATCCGGTGGGTTGGTCATCAAAAACCTACGGAGTATCTTTTGTTCGGTAGTCATCTGCTCACCTGGCAAAGACCTTTTAAGCATCCAATCCATGCTGTCCAGCGTCCAAGAGCAGTCATAATCACGCCTCAACGGCTGGTAAAAGTCATACTTTAGGCTAGGGTGGTCTAAAGGAAGGTATCCTAATTGGCGTAAAAATTCCTGTATCACCATTTTTTTGTGATCGCCTTTGGCCTTCAAATAATCATGGTCTTTTCCCTTCCGTTTTAACTGAGATATTATTTTCCCGGTTTTCGTTAATGGCCGAGATGAATAGGCCTCTTTGAAGGATTGGAAAATGCGTCCATATTTATAATCTGCCTTGTCCCCATAAGGAAATCGAAAGTACTGGCAAGGAGGCTGCTTAAGCTCTGCCAAAGTGCCTGTTATCAGCTCATGGGCTTCCAATATATCATCCTTACACCTTTGGATCGATAGATCTGAATAGTGCTTATGCTGGTAGCTATGATTGCCGATGACCTGGCCTTTTTCTACGGCATACTTCAACGCATATCTATCCTTTTTCAATTTTTTGCCAATGAAAAAGAAGATGCCTGTTATATTTTTAGAATGCAGAAAATCCACCTTATTCCTGAAATCACCAGACGGGGCATCATCAATGGTTAGGATCACCTCTTTTCTTTTCATATTGGTCTAAGGCAGGCCATTTAGGCTGGGATACAAATATAAATAATCCATAGCTGAACGCTGAAACAGGCGACTATTCCAAAGGATCATGATCCAGGCAATACACAAATATCAACACGATAAAAGTAGTCTTTCTCCACAAGTAGAGGTACCCCGGGCTTGAAAACACCAAGCCAACCCCTTAGCATAAACCCGTGTCATGTCACACCTAAAAGGCAGTAACACTTTTTTTGGTCTCGTTCCAAAAGTCGGCAGTCAACAATAAACAACCAGCACCCCCCTATTTTGCCTACTGCCCTTTGCCTATTGCCAACTTGTCGAAAATTCCTTAGCGTGTAAATACAACCCATGATCTACATCGTTATACATCATTTGAGACTTAACTTAACACTAGGACTACTTTACCAGGTTTAAGTCATTGATATTGAGTCTTGTAGTTTCAAACCTGGTGCCAGCGAGCTGCAAAGGATGGGGGATCCACATCCTGTTCTAAATCCATCCAAAACCTATACCTAAGAACGTCATTGCTTACTTTCCAACCTCGTCATTCCTTGCAGCTTGTGCGTTGGGCCAGGCGTGACAAAGAATCTGCGAAGTCGTGAAACGAAAACCAAGTACACTTAAAAAAAGGTTCGCGTTCAACGAAACAGCAGATTCCTGCTCTCGCGCATCGCTCACCCGGCAAGGCCGGCAGGAATGACGATGTTGGAAAGTAAGAATGACGAGGTTAGAAAGTAAGGGATTACGTTCTTAGGTATAGGTTTTGGATAGATTTAGAACAGGAGGTTGATCCCCCCTCCTTTGCAATTCGCCGGCACTAGGTTTGAGAATAAAAATCTTATTATAAATGACTTTAAAACTACCAAAGTAAACCTAGCATCATTAACCTACCTTTGCAGGATAGAATTTTGGCTTAGGGGTAAATCCTGCCCTTTTTGTATTTTTCATTCATCGAGGAACATTACATTTGAAAAGGAGTTATACTACCAAGATGAGACCCTCTGCAATTTTTATAGTCATGATTTTCTGCAGCGTATCTTCGCTTGCGCAAAACACAGAAAGTGCAAACCCTACAATTTATGGTCTTCGCACTCACTACGGCTTCATCATTCCTCATTCAGAGGAGCTGGAAGACATTTCTGAAACTAGCCCATGGGGCCTGCAAGTAGAATGGAGCAAACTCATGATCCGTGAACGCTCATGGAATAATTGCAACTGCTACGCGCAAGTGGGTTTATCTTTTAATTACTTTAACTATGGTAATCCTAGCCAGCTCGGGAATTCTTACAACCTGGTCTATTTTGCCGAGCCTTATCTCAGCTATAAGAAAAGACTATTTTACAGCTTCAGGGCCGGGGCTGGCGTCACTTTTTTAGACCAAGTGTATGATGAAGAGTCTAACCCGGAAAATACCTTTTACAGCTCACCCTTGAGTTTCCTTTTGCTGTTGAACTTCAATGTTAATTACAGGATATCTCCACACTACACGGCTAGTTTAACCGCGCATTATAATCATATCTCTAATGGTGGAATGAGAACGCCCAACAGGGGGATGAACTTCCCAACGTTTGGGGTGGGAATTAGTTATAGCCCCGACTTTACCAAGCTCGAGGCCCGGGCCAAGAGAAATGATAAGAAAGGGCTCTTACAGGGCTACGCGCGCTTATTCGGGACGCTGCCCAGCGTAGATGCCACGGATGAACTACCGGAAGAACGTAAACTGCTACTAGGACTATCGGGAGGAGGATTATGGCATTTTACCAATTTTAATGCCATCAACTTTGGTGTGGAACTGGTAAGGGACGGTTCTTTTAAAGAGGAGGCCGAACGGAATGGCTCAGATTATGACCATCATGTGATTGGCATTATGCTAGGCCATAACTTTGTTTTCGGCCGCTTCACATTCAACCAGCAGTTTGGGTATTATGCTTATCGCCCTTTTCCCTCGGTGAACAGGGATTTTTATCAACGCTATGAGCTTCTCTATCTCTTCGGAAAACGATACCAAATAGGTACTTCCCTAAAGGCCCATGGTCATGTAGCGGAAAACCTGGACGTAAGGCTAGGCATCTTGTTTTAAGTCAATCAAGGATCACAGGTCTTTCACCCAGGCCCTAATCCGCAAGCGCGAAGGTCGTTAGCCCTACTTTGGGCTTCCTGTTTTTTACATTGCTTTACACGGGCCATAGCCTGGTCACTAAGCACCGGGATGTTTTCTTACCAAGCTCGCATTACTTATTCTTTAAACAGGTCGTCCCAATCTTTGGCTAAGCGCAATCCATCTATCGTACCCTCAAATTGATGATTCCCAGTCAATACGATTGCATCGGGTACTTCCGTATTGTCACTTACGGAGACAGCATCTGCAACCGGTTCGGCTGGCGGTATCGACTCCAAGATGAACAGCGACGTCCGACCATTTACCCCACCATCAATCCATTCTTTTTTCAAGACGATCACATAAGGCTGGCCGGGGGTGATCACCTTGCCTGCCAACATCGCCTGTACTGCCCCTGCACCTCCCCCATTGACTATACCAAATTTGATATCCCCTCCATCATCCCTAACGATAAACCGGTCATTCCATTTCGCGTTAACGGTTTCTTGCCAGGTGGCCAGCACCACCGGCGTACTTCCTCCGCTAGGCGCCGAAAGTATGCTGAATAGGAAGGACACGTATTGTATTTCTCCAGGGCCGGCAGCAGGGTCCTTTATGGTACGCGCATAGTTCTTCCTATTCGCAGCTATTCCTTCGAAGCCTAAAGCTTTTCCTATCCCAGAACCCGGGTAATTTGTAAAGCTAAGCCCTGGCAGTAGCGTACGCGTACCACCTCTTAAATCAACCCAATTTTCATGGTCGGCAAGCACATCTGCCCTGCTGGCTGGCCTGCTTATGAGGGGGAGATCATTTGCGTAATCGAAGTTCTCTTCCCATTGAAAAGTATTCACAAAGCCTGTGCCCGATAAGGTCACTATGTTATCGCCCAATTCAGAGGTGAACGTTATTGAGCTGTTGGAATTGCCTTCGGTGCCCGGGGTATATTGAACAAAGATATCCATAGCATTTTGAGCATTGAGCGTTGCCGCCGGGATAGCCAGTGTACTTTCAAAAGTACCCCCTTCATCCGTGGAAACAGTGAATTCCGACGATGCTGACGTTACCAAAACGTCCGTGGTTAAGCTCGTGGCAGTGAGGGTAAGAGATTTCGTAGATGAAGTGCCCAGGTTGACCTCCCCGAAATCCAATGCAGACGGGGAAACTTCTATAAAAGTGGTAATAACAGCACTACCGGTGAGTGTGATCGATTTATCTTCTAATTCTGAAGCAATTGTCACAGTACCTTCAAAAATACCGCTTCCACTTGGCTGAAACTTGACAAATACTTTGCGTTCTCCTGTATTTATGCTTTCAGCAGGGATATTCACCACGCTCCCAAAAGTACCTTCTTCAGTTTCAGCGATGGAAAACGCATCACTGGCAACCGACACCTCCAGGTCTTGCTTAAGATCGGCTGCGGTAATGGTAAAAAAATCAATCGCCTCATTTCCAAAAACAAGCTCTCCAAAGTCCATGGCCGTGGCGGATGCATTAATTGTGGGTTGAAGCACTACGACACTACCGGTAAGAGGAATGGTAGTTTCTCCCATTTCACTATTCACAGACAATGTACCTTCAAAATCACTGGAAGCATCTACTCCCGTGGATCCGAATTTTAAATAGATCACGGCGCTTTCTGCGGCATTCAGGTCGGCCGCGCTGAAACCTAGCGAGTTGGAAAAGGTCCCATTCTCGGCATCTGATATTGAAAACAGGTCACCGGTAACCGCTAAGGAGATATCCTGGGTCAAGTCCCCAGCCGTGATAACAATGGGTCGTTTTTTTGAGAAGCCCTTCTCAATAGCCTCGAAATCTACAGCATTTGTCGAAATTGTCACACTTGGGTTTAATATTGGATTGGCGTTTTGATCTTCATCATCTTCCTCACCACAAGCAGTGAAAAAGAAAGATAACGCCAAAAGCCAAAAAAAGAGAGACTTTGTTTCGGTCAATGATATAGCCATGGTATAGAATTTAAGTTTGAAAACCAATGTAGTAGTGTCAAAATCACTTCCTAAAAGGCCCTTTGCCATTGTAAACCCGGCATTAAGACCTCGCTTATCAAACTTATAAGATCAAGTGTGATCCGTTAGTGGGTGTTTTAACGAGATAACAGGGGGATTTTAGTACTCACCCCCCTAAACTGGTCCGCGTTTGCAACGCGGACCCATGAGTAACACAAGACGCGAACGCCAGCATTTGCCATGCGGGTACCTAACGAACACCTTAATCAAGACAGACCCCCCAACTACAGCACCAAAAATAAACTTACACCAACAACACTAAAGCTATCACTACTTTGCCAGGTTCAACGTTACAGGAATCAATTATCTAACCATAAAAGTCAGCTCCCGGTAATATTCAGTCCATAGTATGGAGTCGTGAGTATGGAGTCGTAGGTTTAAAGAGACCGTGTAGAAACAGAGGATCTAAATTTTACCATAAAATAAAAAACCATCACGCTGCCAGACCCGATGTTTTGGAGATGAAAAAGGGTCCATTTAGCTGGGAAGTATGCCTGTGGATATGGTGCTCCTAATACCATTCCGAAAAAAAACCTAAACTGGTCCGCGTTTGCTACGCGGACCCATGAGTAATACAAGACGCGAACGCCAGCATTTGCAATGCGGGTACATAACGAACACCTTAATCAAGACAGAAAACGCCCCAACTACAGCACCAAAAATAAACTTACACCAACAACACTAAAGCTATTACTACATGCCAGGTTCAACGTTATAGGAATCAATTATCTAACCATAAAAGTCAACTCCCGGTAATATTCAGTCCATAGTATGGAGTCGTGAGTATGGAGTGGTAGGTTTAAAGAGACCATGTAGAAACAGAGGATCTAAATTTTACCATAAAATAAAAAACCATCACGCTGCCAGACCCCATGTTTTGGAGATGACAATGGGTCCGTTTAACTGGGAAGATAGCCATGCTCACGACTAAAGACCCACGACTCAATACTTTAAACTGGTTATCAACGACCTAAATCTAAAGTAGAACTACTCATACCCCGGCCGGGTACCCTTAGCCGTAACCATAGCTTCCAACTTCTTTTCCATCTGTGTCACTTGCGCCTCCCTCTCCTCGGCCAGGTTATTTTGTTCGCCCCTGTCCACTTGCAAATCATAGAGTTGCGGACTTCCAGATATCCCCGATTCGATATTCTTATAGGCGGTCCAATCCAGCGAAAGCGACGCGGGACGGATATACTTCCAATCCCCGTAGCGAAGCGATAGCGTGATGGACTCTTCTATCAAATATTCACGGCCTACTTTAGAATTCCCCAGCCATGTTTCGAGCATATCATAACTATCAGGTGCATCCGTGCTGCCCAATTCTGCACCCACCAGCTTGGCCAATGACGCGAAGAGATCAATTTGGCTAACAAGTGCATCACTTTCTCCAGGTTTAATCGTCGAGGGCCAATAGGCGATCGTCGGCACCCTAGTACCTGCTTCATAGGCGCTATACTTAGCTCCCCGGAAGGGTCCTGCGGGTTTATGCTCTCCCAGCAGTTCTACGGCCTGGTCTGCATACCCGTCGTCCAACACGGGGCCATTATCACTCGAGAATATAACCAGTGTATTTTCTGCCAAACCATGGTTTTCCAAAGCTTCCATTAATTGCCCGGTCACCCAGTCCATTTGAAAGATCGCATCTCCCCGTGGGCCCATGGTACTTTTACCGACAAATCGCTTATTGGGTATGCGGGGAACGTGGATATCATGGAAGGAAAAAAACAAAAAGAAAGGATCCTCTTTGTTCTCCGCGATGAACTGCTTAGCCTTTGCGGCCAGCACATCGGGGAATTCTTCATCCTTCCAGAGGGCTGCTTTCCCTCCCGTCATGTACCCAATCCTGCTGATGCTGTCCACAATGGTACGGGAGTGCTGTTCGTCTGCCAGCTGTTTGAGCATCTCGGGATGGGAGATCCCAGTGGGCTCATCATTGATCGGCTTATCGTAGCTCACGGTAATAGGATCATTTTTATCCAGGCCCACTACTGTGTGATTTTCCACGTACACGCATGGCACCCTATCACCCGTGGCAGGGATTAAAAATGAGTAATCAAAGCCTCTTTCCAAGGGCCCGGGAGCGATTTTGCCATTCCAATCCACATTTCCATCGCCAAGGCCTAAATGCCACTTGCCCACTACAGCCGTCTTATACCCGGCATCTTGAAAAAGATTCCCCAACGTACGGGTATCTTCTGCAATGATCAAAGGGGCGTTCCCCGCCAGCACCTGTGCTTTATTTCTGAAAGCATAGCTCCCGGTAAGCAGGGAATACCTTGACGGTGTACAAGTGGCCGCGGAACAGTGCCCATCGGTAAACTTGATGCCATTTTGCGCCAGCCGATCCACGTTGGGAGTAGGGACGCCTAACACCCCGTAAGCTCCTACATCAGCGTAGCCCAAGTCATCTACATAAATGATAACGACATTGGGCTTCTTGGCAGAGTCGCTATTTTTTGAATTTTCACTAGCACCACATCCAGCTAGAAATAGGCACAGTGATATTAGTACAGGCAAAAATATTTTCATGATCAAACTATGGGTTAAGGTTATTGCAGGTATTATTTACCTCCCTCCTACGGGACTAATTACGTATTCATAACGATGATTAGCCGGTTTGATCATATATTTTTCATGGGGCCTGGCTCCCCAGCTATTGTCTCCCCCTACGCCCATTTGCTTATAGTCGATGTTAACGTTGACCAACGACCGTTTGGGGATGTCAAAAGTGTGCTTTTGCACCTTCTTTTCCCCTTCGTCAAAGTCACTGTTGAGCTGGTGATGTGCGCTAAAGCCCAAATAGTCCTCCACGGCAGAAAAAATGACCCCGTTGCCCTTCTCGTTGGTAAATTTAACATAACGTGTATCGGTTCTATACCCGTTTTCCTGCGGGCGAATGTATTCAAAGTAGAGGTCTTCTACAGGAGCTTCATAACTGCCAACGAATGTGGCTGTATTCCTATCTTGATAGTTTTCAAAAGGGCCCCTGCCATACCATTGTACGCGTTGGTATTCGTTTTTAAAGGCTAGGGTATTCCCCATCTTAGGTAGGTTAGGAAGGGTATCGGACACATTCATAAGCTCATTGGCCACCAGGATCTCTCCTTTTCCGTTGATGGTGTAGCTTACTTCAATTTGGGCATTTATATCGGGCAGATCATACCTCGTGTTCACCACCACTACACCATTTTCTACCTTCCCGTTTGAAGTCCACCGCTCCATCTCTTTCCCCCCTTTAGAGCCCGGGGACATGGATATTGAGAATGATGCTAGTTTTTGATTTTGAGTGGCCTTTTTCCAAGCGCCAAAGTGTTTGGGCATATTGAATCCAAAGTCGTTATCCGTAGTAGCTCTCCAAAAATTAGGCTTGACAGGAGCCTGTAGTAAATTCCCTTCCCCATAGTCTAGGGACAGTAGCATACCGGAATTTTTGTCATAGGTAACGCTAAAATTATTACCACTGATTTTCACATCCGAACCCAACGATTGGATGGCGATAGTACCCGTTGCCTGGCGGTCAAACTTGACCGGGGTAAAGGATGATAACGAAAATTCTTCCTTGGCCACTTCATGGCCGGCTTTTAAAAGTCCCTCCGCCTGGCCGAGTACGGCCTGTACATTAAGGTAGTATTCACCCGTAGCATCAAGTTGCGGCAAGTTGAGGGCAACTTCTTGCGTACTGTGTGGCGCTGCCTGCAAAGCAGGGATATCCTCGGAAGCCACCTGCTCACCATTTTTAAGTAGCTTCCACGAAAAACGGAACTTTTCAAGGGGTGTAAAATCATACCCATTGTAGATAGACAGCTTTCCTGTGTTCTTATCAAAATTTTTGAATTTGATATACTGGTACACCTTTTTCACCTCGTATAGCGCAGGGTGCGGGGTTCGGTCGGGGTCTACCAGTCCATTTAAGCAGAAATTGACATCGTTTTGTAAACGGTGGGCCTCAAAATCACCGCCATAGCCATAGTAAGATTCCCCGTCTTCATTTTTGGCCAGCAGCCCTTGGTCCACCCAATCCCAAATAAAACCTCCCTGCAGCACATCATATTTTTCTATTACGTCCCAGTAATCTTGCAAATTGCCGACACTATTGCCCATAGCATGCGCATATTCGCACAAGATCAACGGTCGCTTAGGGTTATTCTCGGCATATTTGATCAGTCCCGGGATACGGGTGTACATTGGGGCTTGAATATCCGTGTTTTCATACTTCGTGGCCCCTTCGTATTGCACCGGCCTGGTATTGTCTTTTTGCTTCAGCCAATCGTAGGTAGCGAAAAAATTCTCCCCGTTGCCTGCTTCATTCCCTAATGACCAAGTAACGATACAGGCATAGTTCTTATGGTGTTCGTACATCCGGATGGTACGGTCCAGGTGTGCGCCTTTCCACTCGGGAAGATAAGCCGGATGGATGGCCTGTCTTTTCTTGTTATTATCCAAGCCTTGGTTCGTAGCACCCATGCCATGCGTTTCAATATTAGCTTCGTCAATCACATAAAAGCCATATTTATCACAAAGCCGGTAGAAATGATCGTCCTTAGGATAGTGGCTGCACCGGATGGCATTTAAGTTGAATTCTTTCATCACACGGAGATCTTTTAAGGTAAGATCCTCGGATATGACATGGCCCGTGGTTTCGTCATGGTCATGAAGGTTAGCTCCTTTTAAGTACACCGCTACACCGTTTACCAAGAACTGGTTATTCTTGATCTCTATCCTTCTAAACCCTACTTGGGAGTTCATGGCTTCCACCACATTCTTTTTACCATCCACCAAGGTGATCAACAAGGTATAAAGGTGGGGAGTCTCAGCCGACCACTTTTTTACCTTGGGTACGGTAGCATTGAAGTTCACTTGCGTTTGATTTCCTTTGACGATACCCGTGGTTTCTTCAAAAGAAAGTATCTCCTTATCTCCTTCGAGCAACTTAGCCCGTATTTTGTAACGGTTGGCGGTTCTTTTGGTGGTATTACGATAGTAAAGCGTTAGATCAAATTTACCGTCGGTGTAGGAATCGTCGAGGTTAGCTACTACCCTGTAATCTTGTAAGGTGACTTTAGGGGTCGCGTAAAGGTAAACATCACGTTCCATTCCGCTCAACCGCCAAAAGTCCTGGTCTTCCATGTAGGAAGCATCTGACCACCGGTATACTTCTACCGCCAATGTATTCTTACCCTGCCTGATATAGGGAGTGATATTATACTCCGCGGGGGTTTTACTTCCTTCGTTGTATCCTACTTTTTGGCCATTTACCCAAATGTACATGGCACTGCGCACGGCACCGAAGTGGAGGTAGACATCTTTACCCTCTTTCCAGTCCGAGGGTACGTCAAATTCCCTCCGGTAGCTTCCCACGGGATTATAATCATGATCCACGTAAGGTGGGTTGGGCTCAAAAACGTACTTCATATTCGTGTAAATGGGCAGGCCATACCCTTCTATTTCCCAGTTAGAGGGTACTTTAATATTATCCCAGCCGGACACGTCATAATCCTCCCGGTAGAAGAATTTAGGTCGCTCGGAAGGTTTCTTTACCCAGTGGAATCGCCACGTACCGTTCAGTGATTGGTAAAATGGGGAACCTTTGTAGGTTTCTGTTGCCAGGGCCTTTTCCTCGCTTTCATGCCTGTAAAAAGTGGCATGCGGATACTCGCGGTTCACCTGGAAGATCTCGGGATTTTCCCACTCCGGTCTTTCTTGCCCGTATACTAGAGCGGAACTTAAACAATATACAAGAAATGGGAATATGATATATTTTTTCATAGGGTTATTGATTTATTGGGCTTTCTCTATTCTTGGTAAATATAGCTATTTGGTATTTTTCATCACTCCAAAATTTACTAACGGTTTGGTAGTGAGGCCATTCTAAAATAATATCAAGCTAACTCTTTGATATTTGGTTTTAACACCCGGTGGCATCACTCATCTTTATATTCCGGGTTTAATTCTGTAGGCACCGGGGCCTTAACCTGCTGCTGCCACTTTTTCAATTGAGCGTACATTTTAGCTTTCTTTTTCGGTTTTGTTTGGGCGAGGTCATTTTCCTCGCTAGGATCATTTTTAAGGTTAAATAATTCTGTTTCACCGGATTCAAAGTACTCTACCAGTTTCCAATCTCCTGCGCGGATGACCCCACAGGGAGTGGTCCTCCAGTGTGGGGCGTCGTGCGAATCATTAAAAGACCGGTCAGCCTTGTACATCTGCAAGTACGCCGGGAAATGCCAGAATAATGCCCTCTTGATGGGTTTCTTGTTCCCTTTTAAGAATGGAAGCAGGCTTTCACCGTCGAGGTCAGTAGTTATCGAAACATCAATAGCATCTAATAACGTAGGAAAAATATCCATACCTAATACAGGTTCATGACTCATGGTGCCGGGGCGCACTACGCCGGGCCATTTTACAAAGAACGGTACCCGGATGCCTCCCTCGTAATACATGCCCTTTCCTCCTCTCAGTGGCTCGGCTACGGAGGCACGACCGTAAGGACCATTATCAGAGGTAAAGATCACTAGGGTATTTTCGGTGAGTTTCAATTCATCCAACGTATTCATGACTTTCTGCACCCCCAGGTCCATGGCTTCTATCATAGCGGCATACTTGGCATGATCGTGGAATTTCCCGGGTGTTTTCCCGGCATACTTTTCCGTGAGATCTTGCCGGGCTTGTATCGGTGAGTGTACCGAGTAAAATGGGAAGTAAACAAAGAATGGGTTTTGAGCATTTTCCCTGATCCAGTTGGACACCTCTGTTGAAAGCCGGTCTGGCAGGTGTTCCCCGGCAGGACCGTCAGGCAGGGCCGGGTTATTGTAAGGCGAAAAATAAGAACCGGGGCCACCACGTGTACCACCACCGAAATTCTTATCGAAACCGTAAGGTAAGGGATCATCCGAAAGGTGCCATTTTCCCGCAATGCAAGTGGTATAGCCGTTTTGTTTCAAAATGCCTGGGAGCGTTTGAAATTCCCGGTCCAGCACCTCGGTATTTTTAGTAGGGATCAGCTTACGATGTATAGACTTACCGCGGTCTGAATTTTTTACCGTATAAATGCCATGCCTTGGGGTATACAGGCCGGTCATAAGACAAGCCCTGGACGGTGCGCAATTGGCAGCATTTGCATACGCATTGGTAAAGGTGATCCCCTCGTTGGCAATGCGGTCTATGGCAGGAGATTCATAAAAATCCGAACCTTGCACCCCAAGGTCGGTCCACCCTAGGTCATCAGCATAAAAAAGGATAATATTGGGTCGATCCGCAGGCTTGCTCGTGGGTTCATAGGCTTCTTCCTTGTCATACCCAACCCACATAAACCCAGCAAAGATCATAACCGTCCCAGATGCTATCAAAAGGGATAAGGAGGCTCGTTTTGAATAATTCTTTAATTTCATTTTTTCAATTTCTTATACTAATGTTACTCATTTAAGGCCAGCGATCACCCTTTAATTCCTACCAACTACATACCTAGCCCTAATCGTCACGGCGAACCTCGGTGAGGTGGCCTTAGCGCTGTGTGAAGCGATCCCCCACTCGTAAAACGTAAATTGGCGTGCACCCAGGACACTGCGAGAGGGAGGCAGCTTCGTAACCCGCCCACCGGCCACGCCAGCCTCCCTATGACGATTATTATCCCGTTTTGTCATCTCAACCCTAAGCATTTTCGCGAAAATGTCCCTATTCACAATGACAATGAAATTTAATTGTTACGTACTCTTGTCCAACGCTCTGCCTCATAATGATCATTTCCCATGATATGGATGTTCCATTTTTGAACCCGGCTGCCTGTTTACCCAGGGTTCAAACCCTTGCAGGTGCTTTTTCCATCCTGCTAATGTCCTTGTAGGATAGTCAGCGGGCCACCCGCCCTGCCTGAATCCAGGGGACACCCCGGGATCATTGATCTTCTCCCTCCATTTTTCAAGTTCTGAGCGTAATTCATCCTTTACTTCGGCAAAGTTCTCATCCTCTGCCAAGTTGCGCAGTTCATAAGGGTCATTTTGAATATCATACAACTCATATTCCGGCTTGGAAGCTGCCATGAAACTGGCCTGTTCGGGACTAAGTTCTCCCTGCATGTTCATTACATTGAGCAATGCCAGCACAGGATAGTTCTCCTCTTTGTAATGGTTGTACTGGCAGTATGCCCTTTCCGGCATCAGGTTGTGTATCAATTTGTATTCCGCCGAGCGGATAGTGCGCATGGCATCATGGGTACTGTCCATTTTATCCCGGGCCGCGAAAATGTATTTTCGCTCATCGACCTCATCACCGAATAGGTTTTTCCCGTGCAATGGATGGGCAGACTTAGCCCCTGCTACATCCAGGATGGTTTTAGTGATATCGATAGTCATGACCATGGCGTCTGAAACTGTTCCTGCTTTGACCTTTCCTGGCCACCGAGCGATGATGGGCACTTGTATCCCGCCATCATACAAAAACTGCTTACCCCGGGGCATGCACCGACCGTTATCTCCTATAATGAATACCAGCGTGTTATCGGCCAGCCCTTCATTTTCTAACCGGTCGAGGAGTGCGCCGACCTGACGGTCTACGATCTGTGCAGCCTCTAATCCATTGGCCCAATCCCGTTTAGCAAGATCGGTTTGAGGGTAGTAAGGAGGGAGCACCACCTCCGAGATATCGATAGGATCTAATGTGTCCCTTTTCCATCTCCTGTGCGTACCTCCGAAGGTGACCTGTGCAAAGAAAGGCTGCCCTTCTTCCCGCTCACTCCAATCTTTACCCTGGTAAAGTTCTCCTTCATAGGTGAAGTTCAGGTCCGTTTTCCTCGAAGGCTTCATAAAGCAAGTAAAGTAGCCTTCTTGCCCCAAAAGCTGGGTGAAGGGTTTGATCCCATCCGGGAGTGGTTTCTTTGAAAACCCTGGCTCCCCGTTCTTGGTCCTATGCTGATGGGCACCTATGTAGCTTTGATGGAAACCGGTCATCATAGCAGAACGTGACGGCGAACATACGGGGGAGGTAGCAAACGAGCGAGTGTAACGTATCCCTTTTGCTGCAACTTTATCAATATTCGGGGTTTGTATACCCGGCTCACCGTAACAAGATAGCTGGTATCCCCAATCTTCCAGCATGATCCAGACAATGTTGGGTTTGGTAGTCTCTTCGTCTTCTTTACCTCCTGGAGAGCAGGAATACACGGCTATGGATAGAAGAAGTATGAAGTTGAGTGTTGCAATGCTTGCGTCTTTTTTCATTTTTCGAGGAGTCAATGGGTTATTGATTGAAAGAGTTCGCTTGTCTTTGTTTGTAACGAGGACACCCGGACAGTACGTTTGTAACGCACGTCTTGGTCACAAGAACAAGATTGCGCATTTTCGAAGGCATGTTCATATGGTCGCGAAAAACCGCATTGCAAATGCTTCGGTCTCGTCCCGCTTGATACCAGCATCCTCGTTGCAAACAAGGATGAGTTTTGGGATAGAAGAAGTATAAAGTTGAGTGTTGCGGTGCTTGGGCCTTTTTTCATTTTTCGAGGAGTCAATGGGTTATTGATTGAAAGAGTTCGCTTGATTTTGTTTGTAACGAGGACACCCGGACAGTACGTTTGTAACGCACGTCTTGGTCACAAGAACAAGATTGCGCATTTTCGAAGGTATGTTCATATGGTCGCGAAAAGCCGCATTGCAAATGCTTCAGTCTCGTCCCGCTTGATACCGGCATCCTCGTTGCAAACGAGGATGAGTTTTGGGGTGTGAGGGTGAGTGTCGCAGCACTTGGGTCTCTTTCCATTTTTCGAGGAGTTAATAGGCTATTGAATGACCAGGTGATTGAGTTT
>JANQLQ010000234.1 GCA_028280565.1 Fulvivirga sp. | reverse complement strand
CCCCTATTTTGCCTACTGCCCTTTGCCTATTGCTAACTTGTCGAGAACTTCCCAACTTGGCAAAGAGAGTTCATTGTTTAATCCTACACGTCAATTGAGACGTGACACGACACTAGGCGTAAAATGAGGTTTTGAATACTTTCGCAGACTTTAAGCTGGGAAGTAGCTTCCGTCCTACGACAAAGCAAGTCCCGGATCTCCTAATGAGTCCTCTCACAATCACTGGCCCGGAATGACGGTCATTTTTTTAATCGAGTCCAGGTCTGTCCGTAATCACGAAGTATAATCCTGCCAAACGCACCCCGCGTCATTATCCCTCACCTGGTGTCATCTTTTAATTAGCTTGAACGATTCCACCCGGTCACCAAGGTCAAAGTTCAATATGTACAATCCCGGGGCCAAACTGCTCATATCGATAGCTTGCAGGTCATTAATATCCTCTTCCTTTTTCATGAGCCTACCACTTAAATTTGTGAGCGTATAAGAGGTCTTCCCGGGTGCAACGGGATTGAAAACACGCAATATCCCAGCCACGGGGTTCGGATACACATGCAGTGAACGTTCTACCAACTCACTGGTGCTTAAAACAGGGATCTCCTCGATCTTGGTTTCAAACCATACAATGTTATCCGAGAAAAAATTTGCGCCTACAATGTCTAAGGTATCGTTACCACTAATATCTCCTACTTTTATGGAGATGGGATAGTCTGTTTTAAAAAGGTCGGCTTTTATTGGGTGGTAGTAAAAACCCTCTTCCCGGTTTTCAAACCAACCGTATTCATCTTGGTTGGGTACAGCCCCAATAATGTCCAGGTCACCATCCAGGTCGAGGTCTTCCAATTGGAACCGGTAAGTTTCACGGCTGGTGCCCCCGGGGTCCTCGGGAACAATGGATATGTTTTCCTCACCAAATATACCCTGCCAGTATTTAATCCCTCGCCCATAATCGGTTAGAATGATCTCGTTCCCGGCATCGCCATCTAAATCTGCCACTGCAATATCAAAAACCGGGTTAACAGTCACAGGCTGGGTCCTCTTCTCGAAAGATCCTTGGCCGTCATTCAAATAAATCCCCAAAAAATTATCTCCGCTGCCATCATCAAATGAGCCAATAATATCTTTATCTCCATCCCCGTCAAAATCATAAGCAATGATCTTCACGGCATCGGCCGCGTTTTCGTCAATAATGATCCGTTCGAAACTTCCATTTTGGTTGTTTTCCAAGTAGGCTAATAAGTCAAGATCAGGTGTGGCATAAAGTATATCTACAAATCCATCATCGTTTACATCCGTGATCTCAATATCAGCTTTGCAGAGAATTAACCCACATCCTCCTAATTTTGACGGCAGATCGTTAAATGCTAATATCTCCTGTGAAAGATCCTCTTTGATCCATAAAATAGCTTCTGCTCCATCTAAGTCGTTACCCACCAAAAATACTTCTTGTGTACCGTTGTTATCGGTATCCCCTAGCTCAATAGCCTCTATCCTGAACAAGGAGTCTTGAGGTATTTCTATCGTATCATCAAAACCTCCTTCCCCATCATTGATATGGTAGAAAACACGATTTAAAGTAGTACTTAAAACGTCCAGGTCATCATCACCGTCTATATCCACGAGTTCCAGGTCAATGACTCCGTTATAACGGGAGACGCGTTGGAAAGACTGGGACACGGTATAATCAAAATCCCCGGGGTTTGAGGCTACATCAAAGCTATTATTTAGGCGGTTGACAATGATCAAGTCTGTATTTCCTCCGCTGTTCATAATGGGGGCAGCGAATCTCGGCTGATCAAAGCCATCGATTGTTTTGAATTCGGAAAAATTACCAAGACCATCATTTTCAAATAAGATCACCTTATCATCGTTCAACAGTGTAAGGCCGATACCAGGCACTTGATCATTATTTATATGGATTTCAAAAGCATTGCCTACCTGTCCAAAATTCGCCTGCGGATTGATCGGCCTTTGGGTGAATGTACCATCGGCATTTTGTGAAAACCAGGTAGCGTATCGAAATCTTTCATTGGCGACGATATCCATCCTGCCGTCATTATTTAGGTCCGAATGGCCGACCCTTCTCCAACCTCCCGAGTTGCTCCTGGTCGAATCAGCTACAAGCACCCTTTCAAACTGGTTGCCATCATTCTTAAAAAGGAATACATCTGAATCTTCTGACGAGAGCAGGGTTGTACCCAACGATGCTATGACATCTAAAAACCCGTTATCATCTATATCTACTAAGTCAACAGCGCTATAACAGCACTTGGCGGGAGTATCTAGGACCGATGGGGTAAAATTTAAGCCTTCATTTTCTAAAAGTACAAGCGAAGAGCCCACCCCCACGATGTCCGGGTCGCCATCATTGTCCAAATCACCTACTGCCACCGAATTTACATCGTCAATCAATGTGATATCCTTGAAGATCAGTGATCCCTCAAAAGACTCTTCTCCATTATTTTTGAACCAGTAAAAGGATTCGTTATCATTGGATGATACAATATCCATAGCATTGTCGCCATCCAGGTCGACTAAAACCAAATGCCTAACCCCCGTGGTAAATGTTGTATCCGTGCTCACCACCTTCTCCTGGTACTGGTCATTTCCTTGGTTATCAAACCAAAGTATAGCATTACTGGTGTTGCTGCTTCCTACAAAGTCGGGGTCACCGTCACTATCTATATCACCAACACTGACAAAAGCAGGTGCTTCCGTTAACGACGTGTCTGAGGCCAGTAAGTGGGAGACAAAACTGGCTTGTTTATCTTGAGCTTTTACAGAAATCGATAAAAATAAGAGCACTGCAATGAAACGAGTTTTTCGATTTTTCATAGGTATGTGTGATCGTGATGAGTTTAAAAAATTAGTAGTAGGTTATGACAGAATGATATTATTTGTCTTTAAGTTTTTAGCCGTAAACAAATTTTATTTCCACTCCCCTTCAATCGAATCCCCAGTTTTGATCCTCCAACCGGCGACGAAGTAACTCTATCTTCTCTATTTCTTCTTTTTCTTCTTCTTTTTAGGAATCAGCTTGGTATAGTAGATCATCATGGGTAAATCATCTACTAATGCATTGATGGCCATGCATACCTCTTTGTATTTCTCAGCGTCTATTTGTTTAGCTTTCGAGGTATAGGCATAGCTTAGTGTGAGTATCTTTTTATCGATAAGCTCGGTCTCTTCAAAATAAGAAAAGAATTCGTTGTCTTCTTGCACACTGCTTTTATCAAGTTTCATGTTATCCGGCAAGATGATCTGGGTGGACTGCCTAAACTGCGCCGGGTAGTTCAGTTGCACAGGTTGTTTTTTCTGCTCACAGTTTGAAGTTGAGATATAATTGTACAATGACACCGGCTCATAGCGCAGGTTCAAGCTTCTAAACGTCTTGGATTCTTTTACCTTCCATATATCTTCAATCACATACTGTTCAGTTGTGGTCATTATGTTTTCTTCCTCATCATCATTTACCGTCATTTTCACTTTTTCACTGATATTGGGAAAAACATAAGAGTACGTGTTACGATAATCGTCGGATAATTCTTTTACAGAGTAGTATTCTAAAATCGTTCGCAGGTAATCGGCGTGTAAACCGTACATTTTTGTGGTCACTTTTAGTTCACCGGGACACGTGAATGACTCTAAAGTGATCTCTTCGCTGATTTCCGTCCTTGATACCTTATCCTCGATCTCCATATCCGTCAAGGTTTCATTGTTTTCCCTTACCACCAGGGCTTTCCCATAATCATAGGTTTGCATAGACCTAAAATCCCCCCCTTGAAGGGAGGCGGTGGGATCTATCCAGAAGGGTTGATCTTCGAATTCGAAATAAACAATGCAATGGTTGAAAAGCTGCCCTCCTGGTAGGATGTCCCCTATCGTGTGTTGCAGGCTGGAGTTCACTAAGGCAGGATAGCTGTTCTCAACCCCTATTTCTTTTAAGAGGCTGGCTAGCAAGAGTGATTTATCTTTGCAATCCCCATAACGCTGCTTTAATACCTGGTTGGGAGTGAAGGGTTTAATGCTCCCGATCCCCGACTCTATTCCCATATAGTTGATATCATCCTGCACAAAGTTGATCAGCTTGTCGATCTTTTCTTCGGTAGTGTCATCTTCTTTGATCAGCGTAGGCAGAAGAGTGGTAAAATCCGGGAGTTCATCTAAGGTAAAAACCCCAAGAGCCCATTCATTCACATCTTTCCAACCCTCAAACGAAGAGATGACAAAATAATCAAAAGGGATATGCCAGCTCGGGATGGTTTGATCCATATCCACCGCCTCCACATCCGTGGCCAGGTACGATATTTCCGTATGATCCGGGTATACTCTCGTGGTAGATGCCTCTTCCGGGCAGCCTACGCAAGCATGATCGTATTGGCGCTCGTTGCTATGAAGTACCCTCAGGGAGTAGTAATCAATAGGATTGATCGTTTCCAAGGGCATCATCCTGAAGGCATTGCTATCAAAAATAGGATTATCACCTACCAGTGTATAGGAATATTCTATCTTATCTCCTTTCCGAACATCTTCCACGATCTCGTAGGCAGTAATAAGCCCTGTGTAAATGCCTGTACTGAGATTTTCTTCGTTTTTGAGGGTCTCGAAGGTCAAAGAACCAGTTTTGTCAATTTTCTCCCCATCACGCCAGATGTACAGGTGATGAAATTGTAATTCTTGATACGACGTATCATAGGAGATATAGACCTGTGAGGCTTGTGTAACCCCACTGCCGGTGAGCACCTCGATGATCACATGGGTGTAGTCCTCTTCCGTTTCCAGGTTCAATTGGTAATCACACATCGAAGTATAATAGCCAGCATTGATATCGTATTTTGTCACCTGGGACTCGATGACCGGGTTTTGTGGTTTTACCCAACCCGGCTCCTTGGTAAACTGCAGGCCTTGGGCAAGAAGGTGGTAATGTAACCCCAGTATAATCATAAAAAGTAGGCTTAGAGGTCTAAAAATGGGCATATCTCAAAGTGGTGAAAACTGGAAAATATAGACATAAATGAAAATTAAGCAACAAGAACCCCATATCCTATTTATGACAGCCATAGACAGGGTAATTTGGCTTGGATAAGATGATGCGCCGCTGTACACATGCATAGCGCAGCAATGTAAAAGGGCACGAAAAACTTCTCGGAAGGGTAATAGTACCGGCATGTAAGGGTTTACACTTTTCGGGCATTGAAGACTAGACACAGTATCGGGATAAAATTAATTGTATTGGAAAGGATTGCCAATGCTTTGGAATGAAAATTCGGTCTTTGGTGTGATTCGGGACATTATTTTGCCGTTCAATGTCATTGATCTAGTGTGCGTTGCGTTAAACTAATGGGTTATAAACACCGCGGGGGATAAGAAGACCACTGAAGGCACTATGGTTTCGTTATAGTAAACGTTAAATTTCCCAGTTTATCGCGTTCTATTATTCCTAGGCGTATCATTGGGTTTAGTGTTAAGTGAAGTATAATTGGACGGTTAGCTGTTTTTCCCATCCCGTTCTTAAAGTCAGCACCCGCAATGTGCCCCCCCTTAACATTGGTGTAGGTTCTCCAGGCCTGTGCCCTATGATCAACGGTCCTTTATAAATCTCTGTGTTGTGCTGCCATCCCGGGAGGATAGCCTTATAAAATATTGTCCCGGGTCTAACATTGAAATATCAATCTCTTCACGAATATGACCTGTAGCAGATGTAGTAAGATCATGCTCAAGCAATTTCTTTCCCCCGGGATCAAGGATTTCCAGGGTAGCTTCATCCGCCAAAGACATGATCTCAACATGTAGTATGGAAGATACCGGGTTCGGGTAAACCACTAACTGGTCCGAAGACGATCCACGTACCCTAACATCAAGGATGATTTTTGCCTGCTGCTTCCGGCTATCTCGAATCAATCTTTTCGCGATCCGCTGGGCATTTATTTCTACCGAAGAAATATAGGTCCCGGTAGTCATAGAATCAATGTCCAAGACAAATTTCTTGGGTTGATAAATACGTCTTTTGGATAAATGAGCGATACGATAACCACTAATGGTAAAGCACTGAAAATTTAGAGAATCGCCAAAACCTACCTCAACCGTGAATGTTACCTGTTCCGTAAACAGTGAGGAATCAACCTCTACCGGGTATCCTGGCGCTTGCGAATACAGGTACCCGCAGGATGAGACACAAAAGGTGATCAATAGGGCCTTTATTGTCATGACAAGGTAAAAGTTAAGTGCACTTATAACTTACTCATCCCCACTTTATCTGCTGCAAAATTAACCCTGTATATGACACGAACAAAAACCATCTTTACAAGAAGCATCAAAAAACTAGCTGGATGCCCTCATTTTTGTTATAACACCTGGCGGCTGGCCGGAGGTTAAGCAAAGCGGTACTCCGACCTAAGATAGAAAAAGGGCGTCCGCCCGGGTGAATTCTCAAACTACAAACTTCAACCAGGAAAATAAAGGGATCCCCTGGCGTTGAAGAAAACAGAGATTAGGTATTTTACATGCCAACACGAGCGGACGCTCTTGATCGTTAATGGGTCTTAGTATCGCTACGCTAAACCTAAGACCGGCTAGTTATATGTATGCCAGGTTTTTAGACTTTCGCCGGGCAGAATCCAAATGAGTTAGTGAGGTTCGGACAGGCAGTATAAAAATACCTATGCTTAGGTATTGATCATTTACTCTCAAAATCATAAGTTCCTGGAAAATATTATATAATTAAAGATTACTGTAATGTATAAAAACCTAGAAAACCACGAAGAGATTGAATATTTAATGGATCTCTTGACAAATGACGAAACCGCCCTTGAAACGGCAAAAGAACACTTGGAGATCGACACCCACAAATCGAAGGCTTTCCAGCCCGAACTAAAGTTTAGTGAATCCAGCCCCCTGGCCATATTAAATGACTCGGAGGCAGACCGTGGTTTAATGGGATTTTTCAATGCCAGGAGCCGAAGAGCCCGTTATAAAAGGTTTGAAAAAAGGCTAAAGCGAAACCCGGGTTCAGAGGTGGTCATATCGGAAGGAGATTCTTGGTTCCAGTATCCTGTATTTTTAAAAGATGTGATTGATCACTTAAGTGAAGTAGACGACTGGGCCATCAGGAGCTTTGGGTATGGGGGAGATTGGCTATCCAATATATTAGAAGAAGCCGAATACATCAACGCCATCAGGTACTACAATCCAAAAGTTTTCCTTGTTTCGGGGGGAGGTAATGACATTGTAGGAGAGCGGCTCACGACTCTTTTAAAACCGTACAATAAGCAAGAGCCCGGTCGTAAACCGGGAGACTACCTGGGCGGCAATTTTCACCAGGTGATCTCAGACCTAAAATTTTTATACCATCGCTTGTTTACGAAACTCACCTCGGAATTTAAAGCGTTAAACATTATTTGCCATGGGTATGATTATGCCATCCCCGGGGAAAAGAGCGCCCTTCCTATGGGGGGATGGCTGCAAGATCCTATGGAAAAGCTGGGGATAGAAAACAAGGAACTGCAATGCCTGATCATAGAAGCGCTCATCGATGAATTCAACAAGATGCTTGGCAGCTTGGTGGCCGATAACAAGTACGACGGCCGGGTACATTTTCTTGATAACCGGGGCACTGTCTCGGCTACGGAATGGTTTGACGAATTGCACCCCAGGAGTTTTGCTTTTATGAAAGTGGCCCAGCAATTCAAATCGAAGATCTACGAGATTATTTGATCCGTTCTTGGATAGCTGGCTGGTCGTAGGTTGACTAACGGGTCGGAGGACCGCTTTGCTTAACCTCCGACCCAAAATAGAATAGAGCTTCCGCCCGGGTGGATTCGTAAACCACTAGCTTCAACCGGTAAGATAGGGCATCATTGAAAATTCAAGAGGCATACGGAGGGGAGACCTCCAGGAACAGCGCGGCACATTTGAGGGCTGTGCGTTAGCGGTTTATAGGGGCTGATTAGCGCGTTTTGCGGGGAAAATGGGCTTGGTTGCTGGCGCCCTTTTCTTTTGTTTCGTTTTCTTTTGGGCGCGCAAAAGAAAATGAAAACTGGACTTAGAACCACGAAATTCCGCGCATACTGCTCATTCCAAGGCTTGCACTACCCAAAACATCCTAAAAATATAGCTTAAATTGCCAAAATTAAACGTGCTACCATCAAAGCTAATTTTCAAGGTCGCCCTAAAATAAAAGGATTCCCGGAACCCAAACACTTTTTAAGCCACTATAAGTGACAACGAGATGTAGGGTTATTGTGAATGTATAAATTGTTGAACGGTTGTAATTTGCACCCCTGCACGAGCGGATGCTCTTGGTGATTTAAGGTCTTAGGACCGCTACACTAAACCTTAAGACCAGTTAGTGCTAGATAGAAAAATGATGTCACTCGTCCGGCCCAAAGCATATTGGACCGATACGAGTAGCAGTACGTAAGCAATCAGGACTTTCTTTTCGTTTCAATGATCTAATCTTGCCTGTATCAAGAGCAGGTCTTCGTAACTGAACGGCTCTGACGAAAAGATCTTAGGGTAATAAATGTCCTTCAAGTCTCCATGGTACGATTGTACCTTTTGCACGAATCTAAGATGGCTATTCCTATCGGTTTCTACTGTAGCCGAAAGCTTTTCATGCACCATTGCGGCAGGAGCCAGCCATAGCCACTGGTCTAACCATTGATTGCGCTGTGTGACTTGCTCTTCAAACTGCTGGTTCAGTGAACGGGCCTGTGCATCCAACAAGGTAAAACTGGCATAATACCACTTGTTAAAGTCCGTAGTATCTCCCTGGTCATACACCGGGTTTTCAGGATAAAATTTATTAAAAACGAATGACTTTGGGGATTCCCAGTTCTTGTCATTGAGGGTGCGAACGGCATGGATCACCTCTGCCCGGCGCGGTAAAGATTCGCGAGCCGATGCCATGAGGTTAAGCAAAGCCGGTGCGACTAACGTAAAGATCAACCAAACTCCTAATCCTAACATAGCGCTCAACGCTGCGGTTTGGCGAAGCCACACGATCCCACCCATGATTATAGCCCATAGTAAACAATAGCTGTAAATGACGATTAACCATTCCATGAAAAGGCTGAAGTACTCGGCCAAGGATATTCCCTGTAAAATAAACCCGAGTGCTAGTATGATGGTAAGCAAGACCATGACAATCAATAATCTCAATAGCGCTTTGCTAAAGAGTATAACTCCCAACCGTACCGGCTGGGACTGTAGCAAGGAAAGCGTCCCGCTTTCCTTTTCTCCCGCATAAAGGTTATAAAAAAGCGCTACGATCAATAGCGGCAATAAGAAGACAATGACATACGATAAGTCGAAATTCCCGGTGAGGAGCTTCATTGGATTGGCTAGCTCACCTACGTTCACCTGCCGGGCAAGATCCGTTACATTAAAGCCATAATAGGCCGGGAACAGGTCTCGCTGCCCTAGGCACAACCCCGCTAGCGGCGGCGTTTCGTGGGTGACGTAGTAGGTGAAGTGCTTGTTCCAACCTACGCCAACCGGGGACACCGCCTCCTGGTACTTTTCTTTGTTCGCCTCCACCATGGTATCAAGCCTGGCCCAGTGCAGTAAGCTGTCAAATTGCTGCTTCTCGTACCGCTGCACCTGTGCGATCCGGTGTTGTTGTTTTTCTATTTCAAACTTACCGAAGTAAATACCATAAACAGCAGCTCCAAACATTACCCATAATAGGGCTTTAAGCATTTTGCTACGTGTTATCGCTTTCCATTCAAATTGGATAATATGTAAGATCTTTTTCATTGTTGTAAGTATTTATTTTGAATAGCCTGAAAATGCCTGTCGCAAATCACATATTCAGTTAACCTAGTGTGCATGGTATCCCTGGTCTCCCACAAGGCGGGCTAAAGCAGTATATATTGGAAGCAAGCGCCATAATTCTTATAGGTTCGTGTTAGCATCAAAGCGTAATACGTTCTTCCAGTTTTTTTAGGTCTTCCATGGTAAAACGCTGTTCGTTAAAGATCTTGGGATAGTACAAGCTTTTTAGATCCTCATGAAATGCGTGAACTTCTTGCAGGAATGCCATATGCCCCCTCCTATCGGTACCACAGGTCCGTGAAAGTTTTTCATGCACCCAAGCCGCAGGCGCCAGCCATTTCCATTTTTCCAACAGTTCATTACGCTGCTTCACCTGTGCCTCGAACGTTCCTTTCAACCTATTGGCTTCTTTGTCAAGCAGGGTAAAACTGGCATAATACCACTTGATAAAATCGGAGGTATCTCCTTGGTTAAGCGCTGGATGGTCTGCGTAGAACCGGTCGAATACAAAGGATTTTGGTGTGTTCCAGTTCTTATCGTTAAGGTTACGAACAGCATGTATCATTTCTGCCCTATTTGGCAATGGTTCTTGGGCAGACACGAAGAGATTAAGGAGTGCCGGGGCAATAACGGTAAAGATAAGCCAACCGCCTAATCCCAATATTGCACTTAACGCAGAACCCTGCCGGAGCCATACTACGATACCCATAAATAAGATCCATAGCAGGCTATAGCCGTAGATGATCCATAACCATCGAAAGAAAAGGCCGAAATGATCGGCCAACGAAACACCATGTATAACAAATCCCAGCGCCAGCAAGAACGTCACGAGCCCCAAGATAACCAACACACGGGGCAGCCCTTTGCCTAAAAGCACCATACCGAGCGCAATAGGTTCCGATCTTAATAAGGACAGTGTACCGCTTTCTTTTTCGCTGGCATACACAGTATAAAACAGTGCCACGATGACCAATGGTAGTAAAAATACTATGACATAGGATAGGTCAAAATTTCCGGCCAGCAGCTTCATCGGGTTGGCCAGCTCGTTAGTCCCTAACTGCTTCGCCAGTGCTTGGATATGAAAACCATAATACGCCGGGAAGAGGTCAATTTGTCCTAAACACAGCCCGGCGAGTGGATGTAGATCTTTCGAAACATAATAGACGAAAGGTCCTTTCAAACCGAAACGAGAGGGCATTGTGGCCGAATTGTACTTTTGCGTATTGGCGCTGATCGTGGTATCTAACTTAGTGCGGAGCATCAAGCTGTCAAACTGTTGTTTCTCAAACTCCTCCACCTCTGCTATGCGTATCCTTTGCTCGTCTATCTCAAACTTACCGAAATAGATCCCATAGACCCCTGCCCCAAGAAATACCCATAAAAGGACGCCTAAGCTCCTACTACGCTTCAAGGTTTTCCATTCGAACTGGAGAACATGGAATAGTGTTTTCATGGCTAAAGCTTCGGGATCTTCCGAGCGTATGTGTAGGCAATGGACAGCAAGATCACCAACCAAAAGACCAACGCCGCAATGTTTCGCCACTGAACGGAGAGAATAGTGGCCGTAGACGGCAGTTGATAATCAAAAGGGGCAATGCTACCCCAAAACTCCCTACCTACGTTGTAATCACTATAGGCTACCCCGGGCTTATGGTTCAGTTCCATGTCTTTGTTCATCTTCTTCACAAAAAACCGCCGGTAGTTTTCAGCCGCCCGCGCAAATGCTACGTGGTGATGGAAATCCGTTCCTGCCAGCGCCATGGAAAGGTGCCTGGCCGCTAGGTAAGGATTAACAAATGCCACCCATTCCGATAGCTTATTTTGACGTTTGAAAATCTCTTCGATCCTCGAAAATTCTTGGTCGTATACTTGGTCGGTATATTCCTCCCCCGCTTGCATGGCGATACCACTCCAATTCACTGGCAGCTCCTCTATCGTGGATGCTCCGTATTCGTCCAGTACTTGCTGCTTCAGGGCTGCGAGCCGGACATCAGAGGGGTTATGACCATCAATGCCGTTTTTTACTTTGTCTTTGATCGTCTTTCGGAACTCAAATTGCGATGGTGTAGGATAGACCTTATCCGCCAGGTTGGTAGTAGCCTTAGGAAGGATCACACAGGATACGATCCAAAGCCCTAGTAAAGTCAGTAAGGAGAATCCTGAACTTTTCGCAAACGAAGATACTAAAACACAGAACAATACAAAGACCAAGAAATAGACGGCATACAACACGACCAATGCGATGAACTTCGTCGTTATCCCGGGGTCGAGGTTTGCGGACTGCTGATCAAGCATTAGGTACGCCAGCAGAACGATCGGGAGATAGATGAGTAATACCATCAAATAGGTTCCCCATACCTTGCCCATCAAAAGTTTACGCATGGGCAGGCCCTGCGCGTGGACTAGTTTTAACGTACCGTCTTCCCGCTCTTTTGTAAATACATTGAACGCCAGGAAAACAATCAATAATGGTAAAAATACCTGGAATACCAATGCCACGGTCAACTCGCCGAAACGACTCATTCCATTACTATCTTGCGCACCGCTAAACAGGACTTCATTTTGCTTGTGTGCCTCCAAGAAAATAGATACCCCCGTATAGGTATCGAGCCCCACATCCAGGAAGCTGAGTACTGGTTTCGGTTTGAAGGCAAATTGTCCGAAATGCGCCGCACTGTGCGGGTGCTTGTTGCCCTGGTCCAGCCACTGGTCATACATAGCGGCTTGTGCTTCTTCACGTTCTTCCTGGATAAGCTTTTGCCCCTCTTTACCAACCAAGACCGCCGTGGTCATAAGGATCAACAAGATAACTGCCGAGACTTGCAATCGAACGTCTCTTAAAGCGGTAAGACACTCCTTTTTTATGATTAGTTTAAGCATAAACGGTAGATTTCATGGTGTCGAGGTACAATTTTTCTAACTCGTTCAAAGAGATGTCTTCGCTTTTGATGGAGTGCACGAGTTCTCCCGCTCTCATAATACCGATATGAGTACCTGACTCTCTCGCCCGGAATAGGTCATGAGTGGCCATGAGAATGGCTACACCGTTTTCACGCAAAGTAGCGAGCAGTTGGGCAAATTCGTTACTGGCCTGGGGGTCCAGCCCGGACGTGGGCTCATCCAGCAGGAGGTGTTCCGCATTTTTAGCTTTAGCGATGGCTATTCCCACCTTTTGGCGCATACCTTTGGAATATTTCGCTACCCGCCGGTCGAAGGCTTCTTTTTGAAGGCCTGCCTCTGTAAGTAATTGTACCACTTCCGGTTTAGCAGGCTTCTCCCCGCCTAAGCCAGCAAAAAATTGGAGGTTCTCAACCCCAGTGAGGTTAGGATATAACACTAAGTTTTCCGGGATATAGGCCAACGCTCGTTTAGTAGCGACAGGTTCGTCCGCCACATTTACCCCGTTGACCAAGGCCTCACCCGACGTAGGAGATATAAAATCCAGGAACAAATTGATGGTAGTAGTCTTACCGGCGCCGTTAGCGCCCAGCAAGCAATATACTTCGCCTGCCGATACCTTAAGATCCAAATTATTCAAGGCATACTTTTCATCGTATTTTTTTGATAATGCACGGGCTTCTAGCATGAGTTTCTAATTTTAGTGTGAGGAATTGGAAGGTGAAAAATAATGTCTATAGAAATCAAACGCAACAATGTTGCATGTATTATACCGATTTTTATTTGAATGGTGGCAAAAAAGGTGGTTGTTGGTATATTGTTCGTGACGCTATACCGAAGATGCACTAGTAGATACAAGGTGCTGTCGCAATGAACCAATAATTTACCATGGATTATAAAGTTGGATGGACCACGGGCATGAACAAATCATTTCCTGCGCCGCTCCAGGAATAACGTTCAATAAACCAGCATCTTATAAATTACAGCTCACCTAGCACCAATTCATCAAAATTCTATGTATACCTTTTGTAACCCTACTTTACAGCTAAAATGTAATATGGACTTATTGGTTTTGAGCTATATTACAGCAGTCCCGGGACACCGGGGTATGGAACCAATATTTCAACAAACTTAAAAAACATGAAAAAAGCACAGATCTTCGGAGCTTTGACGCTGGCAGTCGGCGCTACCCTCAGTTTAATTCTCTTTACCAGTCCGCGAGCCACGGCTGAAAGGCCCGGCGAATGTATCTGCACCCATGAAATTGACCCCGTGTGTATCTTGGACACCGGGCAAAAGTTCAACAATGATTGTCTTGCCCGATGCGCCGGTTTTACACCGGATGACTACGCAGAATGTAGTTTTTGATATAATTTACGATCAATAAGGAGCTGTCCTGGGCAGGACAGCTCCTTAGTTTTAGAAAAGCTCAGACTATACGATCCGTCCTGGATGTCGAGGATCAAAATGGGGTAGTTAACACTGATTTCTTACTTTCCAACGTCCAGGGTTCCAAAGATCACCCCCTGGTCCCACAGACCCCCGGTTGAAAGTTTTGAAAGAATTGATCTCCACAAAAAAGAGATCCCCCTTGCGCCAATATAGTCACTGTAACACTCCTCACCTTATCGTCACAATTTACCGGAAAAGTTGCCTCAGGGGTTGATCCCGATAATGAACTTGTCCTACCTGATTCAAAGGTAAAATCAAAGAAAGCATTTGTTATCAACGTGTTAGATTGAAGTGTAACATTGGCTATAAAGGTTACATCATTACTACCTGCACGGTCTACGGGCAGTACAGAGTTGATTTGTACCCCACAAGCTACAGTGGGCTCATCTTCGGCACAAACATCCCTGGGTAAGTTGCAGTTGGTATAGGAAGACGAATATGCAAGTGGCATGCTTAAAAAAAAGGCAGCAATAAGCAATTGGATAGTCAAAATTGATTTTTTCATTGTTGCATTTTGTTGGTTCTATTCTAAGTTAGAAACAATCTTTAACACGGCGTTAACGACAAACAAAAATGTTCTTTTATCAAAAATGCCACGTAGCCCGAATCCTTCCATTTAGAAACTAAATTATGGGCGGTTTAAACTTGAAGCCTAGTTAAACTCGCCGATGTTGAGATGCCCGGGTCCATATCCAAACCCCCAATAGTGCGCGTCCTAAAGGCTGCAATACCGGGTAGACGATCCCAGCCACCATCCCCGGCCAGGCCACTTGGGTATAGCCACTGATGGCGATAGCGAGTGTTAGAGGTACCGCTGCCAGGAAAAAGAGGCTCACTACTTTTTCAATCCTACGTCCTTTCCAGGTACCTATCCCATAAAAGAGAGTGCCTAGTAAAAAACACACAAGTATCAAAAAGAACAGCGCATCCCACCATTGGATAAAAAGATCAATGTCTCGCTGGAGAAAGGCCCGGGTGGTTTCATCAGCATCAACATAACTCTTTCTCAAGGTATTATTTACGGCAAAGATCAAAACAGAAACCCCGAGCAATTCGGTAAACCCCCATAGTAAAAACCATAGAAAACCTGCCAACGCTAAACCAAGCGACCGTTGTGCTATCAATAATGCTGCCCCGAGGTAAGCCATGAACGCTAAAAAAATATGCACGAAATTTACCCATAACCTTCCCATGTAATATGGATTGGCATGTCGCATGGCACGATCCAAGTCCGTGGAGGCCTCCGGGTAATTCTGTGATAATAGCCAGAGTAAGAACGTAGTGACGGAAGTACACCCTGCGCATAGGGCTGTGAACTTCAGGAAATTATTTGACACGCCTCTTTTCATAGTATTGAGATAACTTGTAAGATCCTCCCGTTAGGCTCGTCTGTTAGTACGTATAGCTTGCCATCCGGGCCCTGCGTTACCTTCCTTAACCGTACAGGGTCTTCCTCGAATAACCTCTCGGCCTCCAATACTTTTGCGCCCTCTACGGTCAATCTCCAAAAGCTGCCGCTTGATAGGCCCGCCACAAAAAGACTGCCTTTCCAAGCTGGAAATTCATCACCCGTGTAAAATACCAAACCAGTGGGGGCGACAGTCCCCTTCCACGACCAGGCTGGGGCTGTATATTCCCGATCCAGTTTAGGAGGCACAAATTCTGCATTTCGGTAGCTGCCATCGGTGATCACGGGCCAACCGTAGTTAGCTCCTGCGCGAAGCAGGTTAACTTCATCGCCTTGTTGAGAGCCATGTTCTGTAAACCATATCTCACCAGACTGCGGGTGCAAGGTAAGCCCTTGAGCAGCACGGATGCCAATAGCATATGCCCCTGCCACTGCACTGTCTCCCATGGAAGGATTGTCTGTGGGTATAGAACCGTCGCGATGAATACGATAGATCATCCCCCTTTGGTCAGTAACATCCTGTGCCACCGGTAAAGCCGGTTGGTCTATCTCGTTGTAATACCGCTCTCCAATGGTAATATAAAGTTTGCCATCCCCGCCAAACACCATTCCCCCACCATAATGAAACCGGTCTTGTGAATAAGGCTCGGCAACTAGCAAGGTTTGAATGTTTATTAACGAATCTTCCAAAAGCTGTCCGCGCACTACTTTGGTAGTGGTACCGCCTTCCTTGCGAGCCGCATATGACAGGTAAACCCAAGGCTCTTGCTCATAATTCGGATCGACCAGCACTTCAAATAACCCCGCATTATCCCTGCGATCAGTCTGCCGTATATCGTCCACCCGATCCGGGGGTAAGCCTTTGATCAAATGCTGGGTTTTAGCAGAAAGATCAACTCGTTTGAGCCCCCCATCCTTTTCTGTCACCAAGGCATCCGTCGCGGATAGGAACGCCATGCTCCAAGGGTGTGCTAGTCCCTCCAATATGCTGATACGCTGTACCTGGGTAAGGTTGCTATCTCCAGTTTCATTGTGTGACGAGACTTTTCCACAGCCAAGGGGATACGCTAAAAATAAAATGATGCAGGATATAGGTATCCACCACGGGTTAGGTGCTTTTTTCTTCATGGTACTTTTTGCCTGCTAAATTGAAGGGCAATAGCGGCAAAAGCTCAAAAGATCATGAATCCTTTAAGAACTGTTTACGGAATTGAGAGGGAGTAAGCTGGGTATTTGCTTTGAAGGCTTGGTTGAAAGAGGTAAGGTTACGAAAACCGCTATCAAAAGCGATCGCTGTAATCTTTTCACCTGCCATATCGGGGTCTTTTAGCAATGTTTTGGCTTCTTCCACGCGGAAGGTATTGATATATTCCGAAAAATTTTTCCCCGCTTGCTGGTTAATGGCTTGCGATAGAGCCCTATGGCTGATAGACAGCCGATCCGCCATTTCCGAAAGGGTCAGGTCGTTCTTTAAGAACAATTTCTTTGTCTTAAAAAGTTGTTCTACCTCTTCCAATATACCTGAAGTGTCTTGATCGTTCAGCGTTGAGTTTTTATACTTCTGGAGTTGGAAAACGTGGCGTCTCAGCAGCAAATAGCTAAACGTGTAGATCAAAATAGAGTAAAAAATTGCTCCCGCCATGTAAAAAGGGATCGTACGCAAAAAAATAAGCAGGTACATCAGCCATACGGATGATACCCCCCATACCAACCTGCGGTACCACAGCAGCAGATCCTGCCCCGGCTGGTGCATGGTAGTGAGCGTAAGGCGATAAGATAAGATACAGTAGCCTATCAATTGAAGCAATACCAGTGAATAGCTAAGATAAGACGCTGTATTCGATGAATTTGGGATGATCATTGCGCCGGCTGCATACATTAACGCGGGCACAAAATGAAGATATTGTTTCCCAACCAGCTTCCATTTTGAATAAAACAAGGCTTTGCCGTAAAAAAACAAAAACGGCCCCACCATGAGGAACCCAGCCAGTCCCAGGTTGCGCTGCCATGAGTGCAGATCCAAATAATGATTAAAAACTGATTTACCAACCCGAACTGTCAGGCTAATGAGTAGCATAGCCAGCAGGAAGTTAGCCAGCCGGTTGCCACGCTTCAGCAAAAGTAAATAAATGGCTAAAAACAGGCCTTGTACCACGCCAAGGTTACTCAATACGGCAATGATCTCACGGGATAAGGTCACAAGTCGTTCTTTTCATTCTACCAGCCAACTCTTTTGGTAAAAATAAAGAACGACAAGATTTATGGTACAAAAGATGACTTCCTTTTTAACGTAAATTCTCTTAAACGATGATCATATCGAGTTACATGTATCCTAGAACTCTTGCTGGTTTTACGCTCAAGGTCGATATAAACGATCAACAAAACATGTTTTGCCAACTGGCCTTTACCTATTGCGGACCCACTGAAGCAACAAAGAGTAACGGCCTCACCTAAAAAGTGGCCATCACATGGTTCAACCTGCCGACGCAGCCAGTTTTTCTTGGATCTCTTTTCTTGCCTGGAAAATCCTATTTTTTACAGTGCCTATAGGAATATTAAGTTGCTCGGCTATTTCACGGTACTTATATCCTTCTGAGCGCATTTTAAAAGGCACCAGGAATTCTTTTCTTATTTCGTCAATACGTTCATTCATATCTTTGTATTCATAGTTGCGATCGGGAACATTAAAAGTGTGTACATCAGGAACGTTTAAAAGATAGGCTTCGTGTGCATCATCCAGCGAAGTCCGAAATCTTTGCGCCCTGCGATAGTTGTTGATAAATGTATTTCTCATAATCGTGTAAAGCCATCCTTTCAGGTTAGTATTATGCCTGAATTTGCTCCTGTAGGTAAGCGCCTTCAAGATGGTTTCTTGCACCAAGTCTTGTGACTCTTCTTGGTCTTGGGTAAGCTTCCTGGTAAATTGATACAATGTATCATGTAATGCAGCGATTTGCTGATCAAAATCTGTCATTTTAGTTGGTTTTAAAAGTTTGTGGAGTTGGATAAGACGACAGTTTCCTGGGTTCACAGGCTTAGCCACTCCAATCCATTCCTAGTGTTTTTTTATTCTTTTAGCCTGTAACAAATATTGTCACATTAGCTACCTTATCTCTTAGGGTAAATCTTAAATCCTCTTATTAGTGGATCACCTAGGTAAAAGTGTATGAATTAGGGCGTTAAATGGTGTTGCACAGCCCCAGGGGATCGGACCGGCACGCCGTAATTCCCATGACCAGCCTTACCACGAAGAGACTCCCCTAGGGAAATCCCCTAGGTTTTCCGTAGAAAGGTGCAGTATATCTCGTAAGGTTATCTTATTTCACCTTTGGAATAAACATTAGTTCAATATTTCCTACCGGGGGGTCATTCTACAGACGTCGGCAATGTAAGCCGGCTGGTCCCCGAGATCCGCTTTGGAGTGACCACCGCCCCGGTAGACACCCTTTGGTACTCATGGGTCGGATAGCATGGCTGTATGCCATCAAAGCATGGGACATGATCATCGTGTATCCTTATGAAAATGAAAAGCTTGTAGAAGAAATAAAACCCCTTAAAGGGGGGCTATAAGCATGACGCTATCCTGCCGGAGGGGCTGGCGCCGATCCCGGTAGAGGGTAGAAGTGTTATGTCACACCTCAAATGGCTGTTAAATTATTTTTTCGGTTTCGTTCCCAAAGTCAGCAGTTGGCAAAGAGCAGTAGGCAAAAATAAGACCATTGGGTATCCTCATCAAAAACAAAAAAACCTTCTTTATCGTCATTCCTGCCGGCCTTGCAGGGTGAGCGATGTGCGAGAGCAGGAATCTGTTGTGTCGTTGAACGTGAACCTTTTTTGCGTGTACTGGGTTTTCGTTTCACGACTTCACAGATTCCTTGTCACGCCTAGCCCAACGCACAAGCCGTAAGGAATGACGAGGGAAGACGTTCTTAGGTATGGTTTTGGATGGATTTAGAACAGGATGTGGATCAACCATCCTTTTCAACTCGCTGGCACTAGGTTTGAAACTACAAGACTCAATATCAATGACTTAAACCTGGTAAAGTAGTACGAGTGTTAAGTTTAGCGCAATTGAACGGTTAGCT
>JANQLQ010000011.1 GCA_028280565.1 Fulvivirga sp. | reverse complement strand
CGTAGGTTTTGTGGAAGGTCAAGGCGCAAAAAACGCACATAGCCATAGCTACGTAAGGCTTTTTGTAACGCAGAGATTCCGCAAAAGATACCCCGGATTAGCCGTTATTTGAGGCTTGACTGGACACCAGGGCTCTACAGCCTTTAAATAAACCTTTTGAAACATGGATAAGAATAATTTCATTCCATTCCTATTAACGATACTAGTTGCATTCATCCTGGTCCTATGGATGAAAACACCCGTGCTAGCAAGCAACTCTAATGTGGTCCGCACGGCTTTGGAAGAGGCGTGTACCGCACCCCAATGGTCAGCTAACGAAACCTATCTTGGAGGGGACAGGGTCTCCTACCAAGGGGTCGAATATGAAGCCCAATGGTGGACGCGTAATAATGACCCGGTAACTAACCGGGAAGGGGTCTGGAAAACGATAGGTCCGTGTGGAGGAGCTGGCAACCAACCTCCCTTGGTAAGCCTGGTCAGTCCCGGGAGTGGGACCATATTCACTGTGGGGGAAAGTGTGACGGTTTCTGCCGATGCCAGTGACGCCGACGGGGCGATCACCAAAGTGGCCTTTTTTGTTGGTAATGACTTGATCGGTGAAGATATCTCGGCACCCTACACGGTAAGCTGGATTGCTGTACAAGGTAGCTATAGCCTTACTGCTGTAGCCACGGATGACGCTGGAGCGACAGCCACCTCTGCAGTTGTTACCATCAGTGTGTCGCCAAGCGATCCTGTGGGCAATTGTGAGGCTCCGCAATACATGGAAAATGGAGGCTACCAGCAAGGTAGCCGCGTGCAAAATGCAGGGAACCTGTATGAATGCAGGCCTTTCCCCAACAGCGGGTGGTGTAATGGAGCGGCGTGGGCTTATGCGCCGGGTACAGGCAATCATTGGGAAGATGCTTGGATCTTAGTGGGTCCTTGCAGTGGAAACCCGGGGAATCAATCCCCAACCGTAGCGATTATTCAACCTGTGGAGGGCGCCAATTACAGTGTAGGACAGGTCGTAACGATAGAGGTAGCTGCTAACGATAGTGACGGAACCGTGGTGAAAGTGGAGTTTTTTGTAAATGGCGCCCCTATTGGCCAAGATGATACGTTTCCTTACCAGGTCACGTGGCTGGCCACCGAGGGGAATCATACCCTTACTGCCGTGGCTACGGATGACCAAGGGGCAACCGGAAATTCGGCTCCTGTACGGATTTCAGCAGGGTCGGTGCCGCCCCCTCCACCGGTAGACCTACCCGCCAGGATCATGAACGGCTACTGGCATAATTTCGATAATGGTTCTACTTTCTTTCCTTTAAGGGAGGTCTCCCCAAACTGGGACGTCATCAATGTATCTTTTGCTGTAGCCCGGGTATCTCCTACGGACGGTGAAATAGAATTCAAACTGGACCCCCAATTTAGCGAGCTGAATTACTTTGATGATGACTTCAAATCCGATGTGCGCTGGCTGCAAAGCAGGGGGAAAAAGGTCATCATCTCTCTTGGTGGTGCCGAGGGCAAAATACGGTTAAACACTACCTCGGCAAGGGATAAGTTTGTGACCTCCATGATTACGATCGTAGAGGAATACGGCTTTGACGGCATGGACATTGACTTCGAAGGACAATCCCTGTCTTTTGACTTAGGTGATACGGATTTCAGGAACCCGACCACACCAGTGATCGTCAATACCATCCAAGCCGTTGAGCGGGTCTGCAATCATTTTGGAGATGATTTCATTCTTACCATGGCACCGGAAACATTTTTTGTACAGCTGGGGTACTCATTTTATGGAGGTATTTCGCCGGGAGCGGACCGGAGAGCAGGCGCCTACCTGCCCTTGATCCACGCCCTTCGTGACAGGCTGACCTTTCTCCAGGTACAGTATTATAACTCCGGGCCGATCACAGGGTTAGATGATCAATTCCACAACATGGGAGATGCTAATTTTTACGTGGCGCTGGTGGATATGCTACTCAGGGGGTTCCCCATCACTCGAGATGCAAGCAAATTCTTTCCACCCCTTCGCCCTGACCAAGTATTGATCGGTGTACCTGCCTTCGTCCAAGCAGGTGGCGGCTATACAGGCCCGCAAGGGGTGATCAATGCTCTCGACCATATTATCAATGGGACTTCCTTTGCAGGGCAGTATTATCAAATGAGCCGGACCTATCGGGATCTCCGGGGAGTAATGAGCTGGTCTGTCAATTGGGACCTGTTTGATAATTTATCGTTCAGCACCCCGGTAAGGGCCTACCTGGATGGACTGGATACCCCATCTACTGCTCGACTGGGCCTAGGAAGTGAAATACTTGAAGATGGCAATGAGAGCATGCTTTCCGTGACGGGACATCAAATAGAAATAAAATTGGAAGAAGCTTCTTTTACTCACATAGGCCTTTACAATGTTATCGGGGAAGAGGTAAAGACTGTGGTTGACCATTCCTTGGAAGCAGGGTATCATAGGTGGGATATTCTAGGGCAACTTACCCCGGGCATGTACATAGTAAGAGTATCAGCAGGGGACACACAACAAAGTATTAAAATCATGAAGAAATAGCTTAAGAGCAAAATCAACCTAAACCCATATAAAATGATAATGAGAAAGACGAGTTTTTTTGTGACCATGATGTTGGTCGCATTATTCTTCGCTTGCGAAGATGAAGCGAGTGAAAATGCAGTGATACAAACGGACGGGTCCGATGACCCGGAACTGGCCTACCCAGGTGAAAAAGGTCAGCAGCTAACGCTAGGTACGGGCGAAAATGCAATGGAGTGTGAACAGTTTGGTGATGATGTTATATTCGAAGGGGATATCATCCTTTCAAAGAAGCAGCATGGCGACTTGCTAAGCGGCAGGACCAGCGCCGTCGGGCTTACAGGCCGGCGCTGGCCGGGGGGAGTCGTCTACTACACGGTCAGTAGCTCACTTCCCAATCAAGGCCGGGTATACGATGCCATTGCCCACTGGGAAGCACGGACAGGTACCCGGTTTGTGGCTAGGACCACCCAGCCTAATTATGTAGATTTTGTGAGGAGTTCCGGCTGTTCCTCTTACTTGGGTATGATCGGGGGCAGACAACGGATCAACTTAGGCGATGGATGCAGTACTGGGAACACCATTCATGAGATCGGCCATGCGCTGGGTTTATTCCACGAACACACTCGTGTAGATCGTGACGAGACCATCAATGTCAACTGGGGGAATATCCAGTCCGGCAGGGAACATAACTTCCGCAGGGCGGATGAACGCTCTTCTGCCAAAGACTATACCAACACCATTGATTTTGGGTCTATCATGATGTACGGCTCCTACGCTTTCTCGACCAATGGGAGACCTACGTTAGTGAGAAAGAATGGGTCCACTTGGAGGAGCCAGCGGTCAGGACTCGCTGCCACTGATATCCAGGGTATCCAAGCGATGTATTTCGGAAATACGGGAGGGCAAACTCTTCCAAGTGGCGTTTATACAATAAGAGCACGTCATAGCGGTCACCTTGTCGGGGTGGAGAATTCTTCCACAGCGGATGGTGCCAACGTTCGGCAGGAACGAGGGCAAGGATTGAATAGCCAGCGATGGTATGTAGAAAACCTTGGGAATGGAGTGTACCGTTTGTTGGCCCGCCATAGCAATAAGGCCCTCGACGTAGCCTTTAGCGGTTCTGAGCCAGGAACAAACGTACATCAATGGGGCTGGAATGGTACCAACGCTCAACGCTGGAGAATAAAACCCGCGGGGAATGGATATTATTATTTAGAAAGTGTGGCCAATAATCTTTACCTAGATGTGGCCTATGAGTCTACTTCAGATGGCGGCAATATCTTTACCTCTACCGGTCATGGGGGGAGCAATCAACAATTCTCTTTCGAGACGGGACCTTGAGGAAAGGTTCAACGAGCGTACCGGTACTTTGAAAAAATGAGTAAGCTGATCACAAGGATAGGACGCCGGAACTACTCAGCTTTAGGTCCGGCGGTGATCAGTCCAAAGGGTCGTTTTTGAAAGGTTAGAAACGTAGGGGGTGTTTAACTTTCTTAAATGGCTCTTTTTTTAAATTTTTGAGTTATTAAGTAGGGTGTGCTGAAAACCCGTGCCAGCATATGGACAGGTGCTCTGAACCTGTCGTGGCATGGAGCAGATTCCTTTAGTCTACTTATCTTTTTATACCCACGTAGACTACTTTTTTCGTCTCGAAAAACTCCTCCTCATAGTGATCAGAAAGGTCAAAAAGACGGTATTTCTTCTTGGCTTCCTTCAGTTCATCGGTAAGATCCCCACCTTTCAGGTATAAAATGCCATTAGGGAGATCATTAAAGGATTCGTGGAGAAATTTGTACTTTACCCATTGGTAAAATGGCTTTAGGCGGGTCACTGCACGGCTGATCACAAAATGATATTTCTGCTGTAGTTGTTCTGCCCTAGCTTGCTCCGCTATTACATTTTTCAGGCCAAGAGCTTCCTGTACCGCTTTTACTACCTTGATCTTTTTCCCGATGGAATCTACCAGGTGGAAAGAGCATCCTGGGAAAAGTATGGCTAGCGGGATTCCCGGAAAGCCCCCGCCAGTACCCACATCCAGTAACCGGGTGCCGGTTTTAAAGTGTACGACCCGGGCTATTCCCAAAGAATGTAGAACGTGCCTCAAGTATAATTCGTCGATGTCCTTGCGAGAGATCACGTTGATCTTTTCGTTCCAATCCCGGTACAGGTCTTCTAGTTGTGCAAACTGGCTTTTTTGTTGTTCGGAAAGCCCTGGGAAGTAACGAAAAACAGTGTCAACCTTCACGATGTAAAGGGGTTCGAAATAATTTTTGAAATTTACCGTAGGGGAGTGGCAAGCATATTTTTGCGATCTCTTGGCTCACCAAAATATTATCCTAATATCTCTTTTACGGCCACAGATCGGTTACAAAACCGTAGGCTCAAGGTATCCTCGGGGTAGAAGATCTCCATTTTTTTATAGGCGCCTTTTGCCGGGGAGGTATATACCTCTACCTCCTTTTTTTCTACGTTGACTAACCAAAATTCAGGAATCTCCGCAGAAGCGTAGAGTGGTGATTTTATTTCTCGATCGTATTGGTAGGTAGTGTCAGATACTTCTATGATGACGAGTACATCGTTAGCGGTAGGGTGGGCATCCGCGTAGTAGTCTTCTTTCAACTTGAGCAGTGTCAAATCGGGCTCGGGTTCATTAAGATCATTGATGCGAACGGGCCCTTGAACCCTAATGATGCCCGTGTCTCCTATGGTATTATTTAGCGTTTTATTTAACCTGTCGACTACGGAGGCATGCTTGTTTCCAATAGGACTCATCTCTATTATTTCTCCATAAATTAGCTCCACGCGATCATTTTCAGTAAGTATACCCACCTCGGCCATCCTATAATATTCGTCTACTTGAATTAATCTCCGCGCTAATTGAATGGACATAATACAATCTTTTTATTAAAGATAATGAATTCTATGAATAAGTCTTGAACGTTGAGTATTAAGTCATTAGAATTAATTTAATCTCCTAAGTGTGAGCTAGTCGCAATTGCTTGCTCTCTAGCTGGCGAATACCCCCTTAAACAACACTAGGGTTTTAAAATTTATATTTTAAGTACAAATTCAGGGCTGGTACGGTCTGGTCAAATGTACGGCCATAGCCCGGGATAGCGTATGTGTCAACGGGAGTAAAGTTGCTGCGATTATTGATGATGCGAAATGCGAACTGTCCCCCGATACTTAAATTTTTTATCTTCGTTTGCTTCTCCGAACCCAAGATGATCTCAAACCAATCTGCGCTTAGATCCTCCTCTCCAAATGACACACGATACGTATCGAAAATATCACTGCTGATCTCGTAGGAGCCTTCGTCTTCGTAAAAGCTGAGGCCATATTTTAGCCCGACGAAGAAGGAGTTAATGTTATCAAAAGGCAGCAGATAGTTTATGCCAAACCTGCCATAATACCCAGTACTTTGGTATACGCCATTTTCAAAAGCCGAATTCGGCTGTAAAGAACCATACCCTACTTGAAAATTAGGGGACAAACGATTGGCCAACTGGACTGCAATCCCCACCTCTAGTTTTGATTCAAAATCTGATGGTAGCGTAGCCAGTTTGCCATAATCCACGTAGAGCTCTAAACCGGTGTTAATGACGAATGTAGTAGAGTCGGTATTCTCCTGTGCTTGTGCAAACAAGAAACAGCAACATAAGGGCAGGCTAGAAATAAAGCGTAACAACGGTCTCATTGCTTATACAAGTGGTAGTAGCCGTATCTAGACATTGCTGTGTTAACGAATCAAAATCATCACTGGTCACAATTAGGTTACTGGCTTCAACAATGACCGTACGCTGTTCCATCAGGGTACTCCGTTCATAAGTGGTTTCCAATGTGTAAAAACGACCATCCAGCGAAACAACGAAATTGCTGAAATCAGCCCCAGCGTTTAGCGGGAATACAAATACCTCTGCACTGTCTACGGGAGGAATAAGTGGCGTGACCCCGTCAGGGGAGGTGATGCTGGATATCATGACGCTGCCACTTTGAATGTCAGAGATCGTGGCAGCAAACCCGTTCCGGTCCCTATTTAAGATCCTGCGGGTGCTATCCAGCGCTGAAATCAAGGAGTCGAATTGATTATCTATGTTCACGGTGTCCAATGAATCTAGCACGCCGGTGATGTCTGCCACGGTAGTATCTATATCAGCCACTAAGAGATTAAGAACTTGCAAGCTATCATCGTTAATGAATACCACCCTCATAAAAGGGTCGATATTTTCAGTGTCCAATTCTGCATCCTCACAGGATACAGCTAACCAGGCATACCCAAATAGCCAGGTCAAGAATATGACTAAGGATTTTTTCACGGGCTCAAAATTAGCCAACTTCTTTGATTATTACATGCTCATAATGGCGCTAGGACCGGCTAGGTAGATAGATCTTTGGGTCGATGACCCTGTCAACCCATGAAAAGCATCTTAATAGGGATCTACATTGAAGATCACTTTTGATGACTTAAGGGTTTTATCCGTTGTTATTTCCAAGACAGTACTATGCACCACCTGCTTAACTTTATCAAGATCTATGCCAGATCTCTCCAATTTAATCGTTAAGTCCATGAGATACTCGTTCCTGATTTTTGAAATTATTGGCTCTTCGGGCCCTAGTATACGTGAAGCTCCCAGCTGTTCCCGGAGCAGGTTGCCAAGTTTAATAGCGGTGTTTTTACTTATCCCCTTGTCTTTATTTTTTACCACGATGTGGATGAGCCGGGTAAAAGGCGGGTATTTATGATTTTGTCGTTCTTGTATTTCGTTTTGGTAAAACCCCATATAATCGTGGTTTACAATTTGATTTAGAACAGTGATCCCCGTATTCTTCGCTTGTATGATCACTTTTCCTTCTTTATCTCTCCGCCCGGCACGACCACTCACTTGGGTAGCTAGCTGGAAGGTGCGCTCAAAGGAGCGGAAGTCCGGGAAATGTAACATGCGGTCAATGTCAAAAATACCCACCAGGCTTACGTTGTCGAAGTCCAGCCCTTTGCTGACCATCTGTGTGCCTACCAATATATCGATGTCCCCCTTTTCAAAGTCCCCAATGATGGTCTCGTAACTGTATTTACTCCGGGTCGTGTCCAGGTCCATACGCTGCACCCGGGCAGTAGGAAATAGCAATTGCAGTTCTTCTTCAAGCTTTTCCGTACCGAAGCCCATCGTCTTTAGATCCGTGGATCCACAAGCTTCACACTCCCGGGGCAGGGGCTCTTTGTAGCCGCAGTAATGGCAGACCATCTCTTGCCGGTATTGGTGGTAGGTTAAGCTCACCGCACAATTTTGACACTTAGGGATCCACCCACAATCCTGGCAGGAGATGTAAGGGCTGTATCCCCGGCGGTTTTGAAAAATGATCACTTGCTCATCGCGCTCCAAAGCTCCTGATATGGCATTTACCAGCTCTGCCGAGAACTCTCCCTTTAATAGTTTCCTCTTGCGTTCTGCAATCATATCGGCCACGATAAAGGAAGGCAACTGCGCTTTCCCATAACGTTCGTGAAGTTCCACTAATCCGTATTTGCCTGTAGAGGCCAAGTAGTAGGATTCAACCGAAGGAGTGGCAGAACCCAATAACACTTTGGCGTGCTGGTAATGAGCCATGACTAAGGAAACATCCCGTGCGTTGTACCTGGGAGCAGGGTCATATTGCTTATACGAAGACTCATGTTCTTCGTCTACTATGATCAAACCTAAGTTGTCAAAAGGGAGAAAAACCGCAGATCGGACCCCGACTACAAAGGAGTACCGGCCTGTAAGGACCCCTTTCCAAACCTCAACGCGCTCGTTATCAGAAAACTTGGAATGGTAAACCCCCATCTTATCTCCGAAGACTTTTTTTAACCTCAGTACGATCTGGGTGGTGAGGGCAATCTCAGGGAGGAGGTACAGCACTTGCGAACCTCCTCCCAGCGCTTCCTCTACCAGTTTTATATACACTTCTGTTTTTCCACTGCCGGTTACACCATGCAAGAGGGTAGTATCATGGCGCGAGAACTTCTCTACTATTTTTGATTTTACCTGGGCCTGTATGCTGGTAAGCGCAACCTGCTGCAAGGGGGCCTGTGTTTCCTTAAACCTCGAAATGGTTACTTCAAACTGTTCGAAAATACCGTTTTTGATCAAAGTTTTTAGCGAGGAAGCGGAGAGCCCTTGGTCTATGATCTCTTTTTTGGCTAGCCCAGCCTCGTTCAGCGCTGCATCTTGGTGGACAGCTACATTTTGTAAATAAAATAAAAGGATCTCTTCTTGCTTTTGTTTACTCCCAAGTCGGTCAAAAACGACCTGTAGATCATTTTCCACTAGGGTAGGGTGTATCCTTATGCGGGTTTCTTTTTTAGGTTTATACCTCTCCCGCACCTCTTCAAAGATCAATATAGCTTCTTTGGCTACCAGTGATTTCAATAAATTGTAGATCGTTTTTTGCATCACGATCTTGCCTACGTCGCTGTACGAGAGGGTCTCATTTTTTTCGAGTGATTCCAGCACCAGTAGTTCTTTGTCACTGAACGGGTAATCGGAAGTGTAAAGGTCAAATCCCGGGTGGAGCTGTATCTTGGATTCACTGCTCAATTTCAACCCGGAAGGAAGGGCCACGTTCAAAACCTCGCCTAAGGTACACATGTAGTACCCGGCTATCCATTGGAATAACTTTACCTGTACAGGGAAGACAACAGGTGTAACGTCTAGCAGATCCAAGATAGATTTGGCCTCGTACTTCGTGGGTGGCTGTTCGTGGAGCTGGCCTACCACTCCTGTAAGTACTTTCTTGGCCCCGAATTGTACGATCACCCGGCACCCCACCTGGATCTCGTCGTTCCATTGGAACGGCACCCGGTAGGTGAACATTTTCGGAATAGGTACCGGCAAGATCACATCCGCAAACAGCGTTTGCCGGACCTCTTCATGGGCAGGATTTAGTTCTAGTTGTGACAAGGGGCAATACTAGTAAGAAGGTGCCAAGTAGGCAAATGGCGCTCGCAGGTAAGTTTTAAATCGTAAAAGTTAGGATGAATGAAAGCTTTCTTGATTCCATCAATCTATTGAAAAAGTTCTTCTTCGTTACCTTGTCGTCATCCCGGAATTTTCGGAGAGTAGCGAAGAAAATACCCGGGATCTGCTGCCTCGTTCATTGCGTATGGTCGGCTTGCTGTGTGCTGGGTTTTCGTTCAGCCACTTCGCAGATTTCTTGTCATGCCTATTCTTATACCATAAATGGTGCTGGTTTTGCAAAAGGGAGTTTTTCGTCTTGATTGCAGTGTTCGTTGGGTACCCGCATTACAAATGCTGGCGTGAATGCCCTGTGATACTCAATGGGTCCGCGTTGCAAACGCGGACCAGTTGAAAGATTAGCGAAGAAAATGCCCGGGATCTGCTGCCTCGTTTATCGCGTATGGTCGGCTTGTTGTGTGCTGGGTTTTCGTTCAGCCACTTCGCAGATTTCTTGTTACTCACATTCTTATATTATAAGTGCCTGGGTGCTGGTTTTTGCAAAAGGGAGTTTTTCGTCTTGATTGCAGTGTTCGTTGGGTACCCGCATTACAAATGCTGGCGTGAGTGCCCTGTGCTACTCAATGGGTCCGCGTTGCAAACGCGGACCAGTTGAAAGGAGAGCCCGTTGAAAGGTTAAAACTTCACGAGAACCTAATATTACTCACCGTATCTGCTCATAAGCACTTTCCACGGAAGTAACAGGCAGTTTGCACGTTTTATCATAACAGACGTAAATGGTAGTTTCACCATTCCGGGTGGTTTTACCCTTTACTAGTGGCAGGTCACTTTTTTCCGTCGTTCCCATGATCACCTTGTTTGGTAAATATCTTTTTACAAATTCACGGGTAATGGCATCAATATCTTCTCCCACTATAGATATCTCCGCGGTGGGAGAAGCTAGATAACTGTAAAGGATCGCCCAATTTGATAAATATCCCGGCTCGTCCTGCATGACCTGGGCCATTTTGGACATCATTTCAATGGCCTTGCTTTTTAGATCTTCCCGGTCAAAAATTATCCCCAAATAATGGAGGTTGACCGCCATTTGGGAGTTGGAAGCAGGGATCACATTATCAAAAACTTCTTTTTTCCTCGCGATCAGCTTCTCGGAACGATCATCGGTGTAAAAGAAAAAGCCTTCCGTTTCATCATAAAAATGCTCAATAACATAATCCGTAAGCTCATGGGCTTTGTCGATCCATTTTTCTTCGAATGTGACTTGGTACAACGCGATCAGTCCATCAATGACGAAGGCGTAGTCCTCTAAGTAAGCGTCGATCTGGGCGTCGCCGTTCTTGTATGACCGGTATAGCCCGGGGCCGTCTTTCATTTCTGAAACCAGGAAATTGGCATTAGCTTTTGCCAGCGTCAAGAATTTACGTTCATCGAAGGCTTCATAGGCATCTACCAGTCCTTTGAGCATGAGGCCGTTCCAGCCGGATAAGATTTTGTCATCCATACCCGGGGGTACACGTTTTTGCCTTTCTTCCAATAGCAGGTTGTCGGCAGCTGCTATGGATGCCTGTAGTTCTTCCGCGGTGATGTTATTATTTTTTATAAATGTTTCGGCAGTCACCGTTCTTCTCAAGATGTTTTTTCCTTCCCAGTTGCCACCGGCAGAAACATCATAATAAGCCTTGACCAATGCAGATCTCTCGCCGAGCAGGTCATCCACCTCTTGCTCGTTCCACACGTAAAACTTACCTTCTTCCCCTTCACTATCCGCGTCTAACGCCGAGTAAAATCCCCCGGATGTGTCCAGCATCTCCCGTTCTAGCCATTCTATTGTTTTATACACCACCTCGCGATACAGCTTTTTCCCCGTCACTTGAAAGGCTTCGGAATAGAGGCTTACCAATTGGCCGTTGTCATACAGCATTTTTTCGAAGTGAGGCGCTAACCACTCGGCATCTGTTGAATACCGGGCCCAGCCCCCGCCTACCTGGTCAAAGATGCCACCCATAGCAATCCTGTCGAGGGTCAACTCCAAGTGTTTGAGCGCTTCGGTATTTCCTGAGTGGTGATAGTAGCGTAGTAGGAAGAGCCAGTTGCTGGGCATAGGGAATTTAGGTGCCCGGTTAAAGCCCCCTTGCTCGATGTCAAATTTCTGGCTTAAGCGATTGAATAGCGTATCTAATATTTCTACTTTGAACTCCTCCCCGGTTTCCTCTAACCGGTACTTGATCACCTCGCTGGCAGAAACGGCATTGGCAAGGTCATCGGCGGACTTTTCGATTTCACCGCGTTGTTCTTGGAAGGCTTTTGATACACTGCGCAGCAGCTTGGCCCATTGAGCTGGGGGGAAATAGGTACCCCCGTAAAATGGCTTCTGATCCGGCGTTAAGAAGACATTAAGTGGCCAGCCGCCATTCATCCCCATTACTTGGACAGCGTCCATGTAGACCTGGTCCACATCGGGACGCTCCTCGCGATCTACTTTGATGGCAATGACACTTTCGTTCATGATCTTGGCGATGCTGTCATTCTCAAAAGACTCTCTTTCCATAACATGGCACCAATGGCACGAAGAATACCCTATGCTCACCAATATCGGTTTGTCCTCGGCTTTGGCTTTCTCTAGTGCCTCTTCTCCCCAGGGATACCAGTTTACAGGATTATAGGCATGCTGTAGCAGGTATGGGCTGCTGCTATCGATCAGCCTGTTAGCCTTCTTTGAATTTTCGTTATGTGCTTGCATTTGATTGTCAGTTGGATGGCACCCTGCCAAAAGCAGGAGTGTGATTGAAAAAAGGAGAAATTTGTTCATATCCCTTAACCTGTTCATGAGACCAACTGTTTTTTAAGCCGGTCCAACTCCCGGGTTATATCAAACTTATCACTTAATTCCTGTACCCGCTGAATAGTTTGCCGGATAAATTTTTGATGTGCGCCAGATGACGGGTTAAATGGTCTGTGTTCTAGCGCATTTTGGATAGACGACCACTTTTTCAACAATGCTTGTGTCTCGCTGTTGAAGTAAACGGACGCGAACTTATTCCAAATATACTCTTCAGCTTGTTCGCTGGGATGGATCATATCCGTGGCGTAAAACCGGTAGTCCCGTAGGTCATCCATCATGATCTCATAGCTGGGAAAATAAGTGACATGTGCACACTGGCTAGCCAAAGTGTCGCAAGCGAGCCGTAAAAGGGATTTACTCACAGCGTTTACTTCCAAGCTATCTTTTATATGTCGTACCGGGGATACCGTCAAGATCAAACGTAAGGACGTATTGAAATGGGCCAATTTTTCTAATAACCCGGAGAAAGCCTCCACTACCTGCTTTTGAGTGAGTAAGTGTTTCGAAAATTCTCGAGCCGGTATTTTGTGGCAATTGGCCACGATCTCACCGGATGTTTTGGATTTATACACTAGGGCCGTACCCAACGTTACGACCAAGTATTTTGCAGTCTTAAGAAATTGATGTGTATTTTGTATAGCGTGCCGGGTGGCCTGCCCTAGAGCCACCTTGTCCGTAGAGGAGAATTTTGAGTGAAAGTCTAGGTGGACCCAAAGGTCTTGGGTTTCTATGAAATGAGACTCACTAGGATCGGAGTTATCGATGGCGTGGCCTAGTAATTTGAATATGGAAATGGGGTTGTAAACCGTTCCAAAAGGATTGGAGAGTACTGGGAATTTGTTCTTTTCAAAACGATGTCCCATACAACCTGAGAAACAAGACCCTATGGTAAGGGTAGGAGAGTCGTGCGTGATCGTCCATGAAGAAGGTTGCGGGTCTAGCTCTGTCCGGAACATGCACAAAGATAGGAAGTTGTTGTAAGTCCTACACGGGATGTTTGAGACAAGTATTTTCCCGGTACCATGGTTTTGGGACAGGGTTAGGATGAATGGGGTTGCCCTAGGCCATAAAAAAAGCCGTGAAATTGTATTCCACGGCTTTCACACAATGATAATTAAAGCCTTATTCAGCTATCACTTTTATAGTAATGTCATGCTTCACCTCACGGTGCAGGTCTAAGGTAGCTGTATACTCACCTATTTGCTTAATACTAGGGAGCACTATCTTTTTCCTGTCCACTTCAAATCCCTTGGTTTTTAGTGCATCTGAAACTTGGAGTGTTGTCACCGCGCCAAAGATCTTACCGCTATCCCCGGCCTTCGTGCCGATCTCGATGATCAACTCACCCATCTTGTTGGCGATCTCTTCGGCATCTTTTTTAAGCTTTTCAGCCTTATGCGCAGCTTGCTTTATATTTTCTGCGATTTTCTTTTGGTTAGAGGCATTGGCTACGATAGCAAAACCTTGTGGGATAAGGTAGTTCCTGGCATACCCCGGTTTTACAGTTACCGTATCGTTCTTATACCCCAAGCCCTGGATGTCTTGTCTCAATATTATTTCCATCTCTCCTCCTTATTTTAAAGAATCGGTTACGTAGGGCAATAGGGCCAAATGCCGTGCTTTTTTAACAGCCTGTGCCACTTTTTTCTGGAACTTCAGGCTTGTCCCGGTAATCCTTCGAGGTAATATCTTACCCTGCTCGTTCACGAATTTCAAAAGGAATTCAGGGTCTTTGTAATCAATGTATTTGATGCCGTTTTTCTTAAACCGGCAATACTTGTTCCTGTTCTCTCCCCTGTTAAGAGGTTCATTCATTAATGTCATGATACAGGCTCCTCCTTAGCCTTGGCTTTCTTATCTTTTTTGAAAGCTCCTTTTCTTCTTCGCTCGTTATACTCTACAGCATGCTTGTCTAACGCAGTGGTCAAAAAGCGCATAACTGCCTCGTCTCGTCTGAATTCCGTTTCTAATTTGTCGATAACGGATGGGTCTGCCTTGAATTCAATAAGGTTATAGAAGCCCGTGGATTTGTGCTGGATGGGATAAGCCAGCTTCATCAATCCCCAATTCTCTTCATTGATCATTTCCGCCTTAGCGTCAGTGAGTACCTTAGTGAATTTCTGGACAGTATCCTTCATCTGATCTTCAGACAAAACGGGATTTAAAATGAATACCGTCTCGTAGTTTTTCATAATGAATTATTGTGTTTAAAAATTTTGAGGTGCAAATTTAATATTATTTGATCAATTTTAAAAATAAAGAAATATCTTGTCCCCGGATCTCACGCTCTTAAAATTTACAAGGTAAAACGCTCATCACGACCAGGGCATATACATGGGAAATATTATACTATTCAAACAAGAATTCATCCAAGGCGTTTTGCAGCTCCCTAAGTGCCAGTGAGTTACCTTGAAGCTTGGCCAGCGCTATACCTTTATTATAGATTTCTTCTGCGCTGCTGTCTTTGCCGAGCTCGGCATACAAGTTGGCAGCATGGTAATAAGTAGGGAGATAATCGGGATGTTGGGTGAGCAATTGTTCAAAATATTCTAGCGCTTTCCGGGGAGCTTCGTTGCGGTACTCCGTGGCGATCGCATAGAGGTTAAAAGGGTCATTAGGATCGCTTTTAAGGTATTCCTGGAGGAGTTTTAACCGCTGAGAATTCATCTGGCATTCAATTTTTATTTGCTCTTTAATTCATTATCTTCACGGCAAAAATAGTCCCTTTAAACCATAGTTTTTATAACCTATAAAGTTCTAAATGAAAATATTAGTTTGTATCACTCATGTTCCGGATACTACATCCCGGATCGCTTTCACGGATGGAGATAAGAAGTTTGACTCGAATGGAGTGCAGTTTATCATTGGACCTTATGATGACTATGCGCTGGCAAGAGCAGTGGAGTTAAAAGAGCAGTTGGGAGGAAGCATTACGGTATTGAACGTGGGAGGTCCGGAAACGGAACCTACGATACGAAAAGCCTTGGCTATAGGGGCGGACGAAGCCATTCGAGTAAATGCGGAACCTACGGATTCTTATTTTGTTGCAAAGCAGATCGCGGACCAAGCCAAAGACCAGGGGTACGACCTTATCCTTATGGGAAGAGAATCCATCGACTTTAACGGCGGTATGGTGCACGGTATGGTAGGAGAGATGTTAGGGCTTCCCTCAATATCCCCCGTGATGACCTTAGATATCGACGGGGATACTGCCAAGATGTCGCGCGAAATAGAAGGAGGAAAGGAGTATTTAGAAGTAACGATGCCATTGGTGGCCGGTTGCCAAGAGCCAATCGCCGAATGGAAGATCCCCAATATGAGAGGTATAATGTCCGCACGGACTAAACCTTTGAATGTAGTAGAGCCATCGGGTGATGAACAAAATACCCAGCTGGAAAAATTTGAATTACCACCTGCCAAGGGAGCTGTGAAGATGATTGATCCTGAAAACGTATCTGAATTAGTGGACCTGTTGAAAAATGAGGCCAAAGTAATATAATTGGGGAGATAAACGATAGAACATGACAGTACTAGTTTTTGTAGAGAGCGCAGAAGGTAAAATAAAAAAAACATCTTTAGAAGCGGTCGCTTACGCCGCGGCATTGGGTGGTGAAGTAGTGGCGCTGGCCATGGGTAACGAAACCGATGCCACAGAATTGGAAGCGCTGGGCAAGTACGGTGCCAATAAAGTTTTACAAATAGCTGACGAACGATTAAACCAAGGAGTAATACAGGCTTACTCCAATGCTATAGCGCAAGTGATGACGGCTGTAAATGCAGAAATCCTTGTATTGGCAAATTCATCTTTGGGTAACCCTGTTTCGGCGAGGGTGGCCATCAAGCAGGAGGCTAGTTTGGTATCCAATGTAACGGAGTTACCTGATACCTCTAACGGGTTTAGGGTGAAGAGAAGTATCTACACCGGCAAGGCCTTTGCTAATGTGGAATTAACCAAGGCAAAGAAAATAATTGCCATCAAGAAGAATGCAGCAGAAATAAAGGAAATAGGTCAGCCGGTAAGCGTGGAAAGCTTCGAGGCCCAGTTAAATGACGATGATTTTGGGGCAAAAATCACAAGTGTAGATAAAGCTACCGGGGATATTTTGTTACCTGAGGCAGAAATTGTAGTTTCGGGAGGTAGAGGATTAAAAGGCCCTGAAAACTGGGGAATGATCGAAGATTTGGCAAAAGAGTTGATAGCAGCTACGGGTTGTAGCAAACCTGTTTCTGATGTGGGATGGCGGCCACACCATGAGCACGTTGGGCAAACAGGTGTGAAGGTTAGCCCTCAACTGTACATAGCCGTAGGAATATCAGGAGCCATACAACATTTAGCGGGTGTGAATAGCTCTAAATATATAGTAGTCATAAACAAAGACACTGAAGCCCCATTCTTTAAAGCTGCCGACTATGGTATTGCTGGGGACGCATTTGAAATAGTCCCTAAATTAACAGAGGCTTTAAAGGCAGCAAAATAGCCTGTGGATAAGATAAAATTAGAAATATTAGGGCTCTCTTCGAGCCAGTCGCAATCGGGTTCGTTTGCTTTAGTATTAGGGGAGACGGATGGTAATCGTCGTTTGCCTATCATAATTGGTATGTTTGAGGCCCAGGCCATCGCTATCGAGATTGAAAAAATAATACCTAACCGGCCCATGACACACGATCTTTTCAAATCGTTCGCCCATAGCTTTGATTACAAAGTAGAAGAGATCATTATCAGTGATCTTAAGGAAGGAGTGTTTTTTGCAAAGATCGTGTGTAGCGATGGAAGTAAAACCCTAGAGATCGATGCGCGCCCGTCCGATGCCATAGCCATTGGCTTGCGGTTTGATTCTCCCATTTTTACCTATGAAGCGATACTGGCAGAAGCAGGTATAGTGCTCACAGATGAGAATGAAGATGAAATAGCTGAACTCCGCAGCGAAATAAAAGCAGAGAAAAAGCCCGTTAGCAAACAAATCGACGACCTGAAGAATCAATCCGTAGACCGGCTGAAAGACATGCTCAATGATGCCATTGAGAATGAAGACTATGAAAAAGCCGCAAAAATAAGGGATGAACTAAGTAAACGCAATTGACGCGAGCCTCCTTTTTTACCAATGGATTATCTTAGGGGACTTCTTGGGCTTGCATTCTTAGTGGGAATCGCCTACCTGTTTTCTAATTACCGCAAAAAAATAGACTGGAGGCTAGTAGTAGTAGGGCTGTTATTACAAATTGTGTTTGCCTTGCTCATCACCAAAGTGGCCTTCGTGGCGCAGGGGTTTGATTGGGTCAGTGCTAAATTTGTTAAGTTTTTAAGTTTCTCCACAGACGGCGCCAAATTCTTGTTCGGGGACCTGGCCACGGATAAATTGGGATTTATTTTCGCTTTCCAAGTCCTCCCCACGGTCATCTTTTTTTCTACAGTATCAGCAGGACTTTATTACCTAGGGGTACTGCAAAAGGTAGTATTTGGCATTGCCTGGATCATGGCCCGTACCATGCGTCTAAGTGGGGCAGAAAGTTTGTCGGCAGCGGGTAACATCTTTTTAGGTCAAACGGAGGCCCCTTTGCTAGTTAGGCCTTTTGTAAAGAGAATGACCACCTCGGAATTAATGTGCCTCATGACAGGGGGTATGGCCACCATTGCAGGTGGGGTACTCGCAGGGTATGTAGCTTTCCTCGGGGGTGATGATCCCACGGAAAGAGCCAAATATGCTGCATACCTGCTCAGCGCCTCGATCATGAACGCTCCCGCAGCGATCGTTCTCGCTAAGATCGTGATGCCGGAGACCCAGCCGGATGAGATCGATACAGAGCTAAAAGTTATGCAAGATACGTTAGGGGTGAACCTGATCGATGCCCTGGCCCGTGGGGCTGCGGATGGGTTGAAATTAGCGCTGAACATCGGGTCTATGCTGCTGGCTTTCATCGCTGTCATCTTTGCGCTAAACTGGATCCTGGTGGATGGAATTGGTTCTTGGACCGGGCTTAACACTTTTGTAGTGCAAAGTACCAATGGTGTATTTACCGGCTTTTCGCTAGAATATATACTTGGCCAGGTATTCAGGCTTTTTGCGTTCGTTATGGGGGTAGAATGGGATGAAGCAGTACGCGTAGGAAGCCTTTTGGGCCAAAAGATCGTGATCAACGAGTTTGTTGCCTACCTGAGCTTGGCTGAATTTAAGCAAGCAGGCGCTTTGAGCGAGAAATCCGTGGTGATCTCTACCTATGCCCTTTGTGGCTTTGCAAATTTTAGCTCCATTGCTATCCAGATCGGTGGAATAGGAGGGATGGCGCCCAGCCGTCAAAGTGACCTATCCCGGTTAGGACTTAAAGCACTGCTAGCCGCCACACTCGCAACGATGATGACGGCAACCATTGCCGGTGCCCTATTCGGGTGATCCTTCCACTGGTGTTAAGTTAAGTGTAATTGGACGGTTAGCTATTTTTTCCAGTCCCGTTCTTAAAGTCGGCAGTTAACAGTATCCAATCGGCAAACCTATATAATTTTTTGCCTACTGCCCTTTGCCTATTGCTGACTGATCAATACTTAAAACCGCTCATACTGTACACGATACGTCATTTAAGGCTTAACCTAACCTAGTCTTCCAGGGTAAATTATATAAGATGGAATAAAAAGCCCTAAAACAAAAAATCCCTTAGAACCTGGTCCTAAGGGATAATTCGTGTCTATAGTTGGCTTTAATTGATACAATGATACGCCTGTCCGGCCAGTCTTGGAACTCCCCATCGATCAAAACCCGATGGGACCGATTAATGACCATAATGAGAGATAAATTGTTGTAGCCGGTAAGAACGGTGATCGATTTTAAGTGAGTTGTTAGTATGCACCTTAGTAAGGTTCTTTCCTCGTGTCATTGCTTAGGCTATTGCATCATGCCGGTTCCACTGCGATTGGTACTGAAAAAATTAAAAACGAGGAGAAAAGGCTAACTTTTTCTAGCGTTTTGTTAAACCGTCCAAAGTAAGTATTTAATCTCTAATATGAGTTTTGAATTAAATTGCTGTATAATCAATTACTTAACCACAGAGAAAGCGGGGGAAACCGCTGAGAGCCGCAGAGATTACCCTGTATCCTTTTTGTATGGACTGTGCCTTCGGCAGTTAAGAGCTTGTCATTTGTTAAAATCTAGACTCGATTAAAAAAATGACCGTCATTCCGGGCCGGTGATTCTGAGAGGGCTCATTGTGAGAGCCGGAATCTACTTTGTCGAATAGGAGCCACTACCCAGTTTAAAGACTGTGAAATTATTCAAAACTTTCATTTTAAGCCTAGGCTGCACGGGTTTTAAATCGAAACTGAGGTTTAAATTATACATACAACAAACAAAGGGATGTCTTTACAAGGCTTTTGAGTGGATTTTGGCGTTGAAAAGCCGCGGCAATCTCCTTAAACGGTGGGACTGCTATGCCTTTTCCCAACGCTTTGCCAGGACGATAAGTAGATGTTTTTAGGTTGTTATACCCAAAACTTACGTTAACCTTTCATCCTGATTTTATCACCACCGGTGATTTTCATGATGAGATCACTGCCAGGGCCGGAATGGCCAAATTCACCATTGTGATTTGAGATTGATAACTGTAACTAGACAAGGGATCTCGCCACTAATATTAGCTAGAAAAGATCTAGTATAAATATAGATAAGTGCTTAACGAACCTATGTGGTCGTACGAAGATCATTGTGAAGTGGGTATATCTTGTGTTCTGCGGTTTTGTTGAGCATTTATGACTTTTTGAAAAAGAAAAGGAACGGTCACTTCAGACCGTTCCTTTTCTTCTTTCTTCTCTATAAATTCTTTTTCTACTCTCTAAATGTACTGTTTACTGAAATAGGACCGTCCTGAAAATAGTGCTATTCACTCTCGGTATGTTAGATCCGAATGACGAATTGATCACATCTATTAATTCATTAGCTACAATAGCGTGCCCCCTAGGATTTGGATGTATTCCGTCTGTGGAGAATATACCTGTAGGGCTAAAATCGGGTAATAGCAGAACTCCCTCATAAAAAATACCCTGCTCATCATCTGCAGCAGCTTGTGCAGCAGGTGTTAAACCAAGAACTATAGCTTCATCTTCTTCTAGTCCGGCAATATCTGCAAATATTGGTTGAATGTCGAATAGTTCTACACCAGGAGTATTATCCACAATTGTACTAATCACACCATTATAGGTGGCAGCAGCTGTGACAGCAGCCACGGATTCAGCAAACGTTAAAACAAATTCATCAGATAACGGTACACTGATTCCACGTAATGCCGTTCCGGGCTCCATGGGATTGAGATCTTCGCCGATTGAAGGCTGTGTGGAAAGCGGAATAAGGTCATTTCCAGTCGCCTGCCTAGCCTGGACAAAAGGCTGTAATGCTGCTCGTTGATCGGCACTGATCGCTCCCGCTCCTTCCAGTTGGTCAAATTTTGCGCTGAGATCTTCCAGGGCTTCATCAATGATTAGTAATGGATTATTTGGAGCCGCTGCAAAGGCAATTTTTCGAGCGTTGGCGTCATCGGCATCGTGCCCAAGATTAGCCACTATCGCGTCTAAAGCACCATTGAAACCAGCAAAACTTGTGTTCAACACGCCGGCGGTCGCCTCGTCTAAAGGCACTGGATTGTAAGGAACAGCTCTCAAAAACGGTATTAAAGTAACAGGAGGGATGTTGATCACCACTCCTTCAGCGCCCTCGGCGACAAGCTGACCTATGACATTAGAAAAATCTGTTGTAAATTCCATTTGACTATATTCATCAAGAGGGTCTTCTCCTGTCCCCCCGGAGGTAGCATAACCCAGCACATCCGCGCTACCCGCCCACAAGGTGAAAAAAGTAGGATCAGTGGCTAAGGCATCACTTAAAATGGTGGAAACGCCCGGGTTTGTGGCAAACCTCGCATAAAAGGGATTAGCAGTAGGAAGACCAACAGCAGGGTTAGTAAGATCGGCTAATCCCGCACCGCTTACTCCAAAATTGTTCAACGTAGATCTATCCCCGGCAAAAGGTGTGATCGGATCTCCCGGCATGGTAGGGGTAGGACCTGGAATGGAGGTATCCAGGATAAACTTACCAAACGTAGCCATGGTAGGATCCGTGTTGAGCGTTGCATTAAATCCGTTTTCTGCGTTAATATCAGGTTGGTTAAAGTCAGCGGTTAACCCAGCTTCAATGAGTTGAGTGCCAATGATATTAGGAAAGGAATTATCTTGGCCCTCTGTATACAGTGCGCCATCCATAAACCCTGCGGTAAGGGAATTCCCTAAAGCAATGTAGTTGGTAAAATCGGCATTCCCCGGGGTGAATGAAACATCTATTGTATTTTCAGCTATTCTATCTTCTACTAGGTCATCTTCACTATCGCAGGCCCAAATTACCCCTACCAAAGACAGTATATAGCTTAATCTCACTATTATATTTTTCATTTTGATCTTAATTTTTAACCGGTTAATTCAAGAACTCGTCGAAAGTGATAGAGATATAATAAAGTGCTCCTATCCTAGGATTACCAAAGGAAGTGGTATAGCGTTCGTTTAGAACATTGGAACCTCCCAGTTTTACTATGGAATTCAGGTTGGAAACCTTGTAGCTTACCTGTGCATCGAGTGTGCCAAAGGCAGGAATGATTCCTTGCCCTATAGCAGATTCCCAGAGGAAAGCATCCTGCCAACGGTATACAATGTTAAACCCTAAATTGTCCGTCACTTTCCTATTGGAGAGCTTGATGTTAAAACGGGTTTCAGGTGTGTTGAATTGGGCTAAGAATCCATTTTCTCGCAGTTCCTCATCGTCCAATAGTTCGTTATAGGCAAAATTTCCGCTGAGGGAAAATCCCCTGGGCAAAGAATACTCTGCACCAATAGCGAATCCTTGGGCATCAACGGTTTCATCCGAGTTGACGTCGAAGCCATACCGCTGTAATGGAACTGAACCCGCTATAATTTCTTGTGGACTAGCGGTAGGACCGGCATATAGAGGAGTCTGCCCCGTACTTGTATTACCCAGCGCGGTTTGCGATAGGTCAATTTCCGTGATAAAATCATTATACCTGCTGAAATAATAATAGGCGTCAATTAGCAATTTATTGGCAATCAACCCTTTATAGCCAATTTCATAGGTATTGACCTTTTCCGTTTCAAATTCAAAATCTGTCCATGCCACGAGGAGGCTCGGGTCGTTATTTGCCCGTGCATCGTTGACGCTCTCTGTAGTGTACACTGTGTTAGTGCGGAAATTAAATTGGTCTACTAATTCTTCATTGCTGCCTACAAGGCGTCGACTTACCACGTCAAGATTAATGAATTGATCTTGGGTGGTGGGGATACGGAAACCACGCTGGAATGAAGCCCTGAAATTGTGATTTCCTCCTGCGGTATATACCCCAGAAATACGTGGTGAGAATTGGCCATCAAAGTTTTCATTTTTATCGTATCGTACAGACCCGGTAAGATCCAGCCGGTCATCAAAGAATCGTTTTGTCACCTGGGCATAACTTCCCCATTCCGTATAAGAGAATTCATCGCCGGTATCAATATTTTCCAGCGCGAAAAGTGTACCCCCGGATTCCAAGTTGAATTGTCGAAAATTGGCGCCCACCACGATTTCAGCCCAATCAATTTGATTGGAAAAGTTATACATTCCTTCAAAATGATTTAGGCTAGTCTCATCCAAAAACTGGGCTCCACCTTGTGATATAGGTGTATTTCTCAACCGATCAAAGGCTTCTTCGTATTCCGCTGACCCGACTTGTAGTCGTTGGGTATTCGCTCGTGCAAAGGCATGCGCGGCTTCTACTGTTTGACCGGCGCTGCGCGCCCCTGCGAAGTTTTCAAAATACCCGGGTATGTAAGTCTCCGAGTTGATAAGAGAGGCCATGGTATTGGCTGCATAGCTGTCACCGGCATCTTCTCGCGTGGTATAGCCTCTTACGAAGAAATTATTACCTCTTAATTCCAACTTAGCAGTCCATATAGAAAAGTCATCCAGTACAAATCGATCATTAGCTGTGTATACAGTACTTCCGAATCCTATGTTGTATTGTGCTATGGCTTCGATGTTGTCATTGACCCGGTAATGAAGCGCACCACCTAACTTTAGGCTTTCAGTTTCATTATCGACCAGTTCACTTTCTGTAAAACCGAGTGGAGTGAAATCACCTTCTGGGCCATTTGGAATCAAAGGTCTGATGGTTCTTATACTTTCATTACCCCCAGCGATTAGACCATCAGCAACAGTACCAAGATTCACCACTGGTTCACCATAAACAGCTACTCCATCATAGGTCCTGTTAGCGTCACGGTATCCCTCCACGGTAGGATCAAAAGACGCACTCCGCTCAACGATATCCGACTGGTCACGATAATCCACCGCTCGCCAATCTTGGGCGTTCAGCCAACTGGCTGTAACCTTAAAAGCAAATTTGTTATTAAAAGCCTTCGCATATCGTAGCTGGTAGCTCTGGTAGGGCGATACATCATCGTCTTCCTCATCCACGTGATTCACACCCAGCTGGGCTTGAACGGTTAGTCCTTGGTAATCGAAAGGGCTTTTACTGTTCATCAAAATGATCCCTTGTATGGCATTGGGACCGTAAAGGGCCGAAGCTGCTCCCGGGAGGATCTCTACACTTTCCAGGTCTACATCGCTTATGCCTACAATATTACCTACCGGGAAGTTCAAACCGGGCGCCTGGTTGTCTATACCATCTATCAGTTGCACGGTACGTGTGTTCCCATTGGCCCCAAATCCCCTGGGGTTAATGGAGCTAAACGTCATGCTTTGAGTACTTACGTCGATACCTTTCAAGGTCTTGATCTGGTCATAAAAATTTGGGGAAGCGGATTCCCTGATCGCCCTGATATCCATTTTTTCAATGGAAACAGGTGACTCCAAGATGCTTTCTTCTACGCGGGAAGCAGATACTACCACTTCTTGGCCAAGGAGGGACTGCTCCGTCATATAAATGTCCAACCCCGTGGTAGCATTGTTGTTTATTTCTAATTCTTGGACTTCAAAGCCAATGAATGAAAATACCAGGGTAAGGGGAGGGGCCTGGTCTACAGAAAGGTTGAAATTACCTTCGGCATCTGAAATCGTACCTACCACTTTTCCTTTTACGACGATGTTTACCCCGGCCAAGGGCTCGTTGGAGGCTTCGTCAAATATTTTACCGGATATAGTAGTTCCCTGCGCATAACTCAACATGAAGGACCCGCAGGCACATGAAAGTGCCAGGGCAACTTTAGTCAAGATCTTCTTCATAGTTTGGATTTTAATTGGTTACTGGATTTGGTTTATTTAATTATTGATTTAAAAATGTATCCTATTGATTTAGGTAAAACTGTTCAATTTATGTATCCCTTTTTTGTTTCAAAGTCAAACATACTTTCTGACGAATAAAGCAATGCCCATAGGTCATCGTTAAAAAAGACACTTTCTTGCCAATGATCCTCAATCATGATCCCTGTTACGGGTTGGACGCTCATGATTTTTACTGTATCACGGATGCTATTTAAGGTAGAGTACTTGCTAAAAAATAAATTTCTTCTTTCTAAACTCCAAATATCTTATTTTATGCACTAAATAATACTAATTTTCTACGATATGTAGTGAATTGCTTTTTAAAGGTGCATTTTCCCCTTTCTGCTTGTGCCGCATTTACTAACGGGCACGTTTCTACCAAAATTTACAGGTTTATACTTAGATATTCCTCCAATCTACGAGAATTTTCCCATAAATAGTAGGCATGCATACGTTTTTTGCGAAGATTTTCGAAAACGGTTGCAGTGTGTCTATGGATTGCCGCCTTGTTCGGCCTCTTTCTTGAGGTGTTCTACGAGCTTATCACAGAGGTCATTCATCTGGGAAGCCATAAATTCATCCCCGGTACTATTGAGTACACTTTGGGCCATACCCCCGAGGCAATCCACGTAAAACCTTTTCATTTCATCTACGGGCATGTCTTTAGTCCATAGGTCTATACGCATGGTATTTTTTTGAAGGTCATCCCAAAGGGATACACTGATCGATTTGGTATGGGAGATACTATCGCCGGGTTTTTCGGTAGCTTCCCAAGTGATCGTATCCGGTATGTTTTCTTGGTCCAGTTCGATTGTGAATTTTATTTCTGATTTTCTCATGGTCGTTGTTGTTTGATTTAGGTTCGTGTGTTCATTGCTCAAAGTAAGCGGATATGAACTTGAAACATTGCATTTTGAAGTGAGAACCTCCTGCTACTCCGAGGATCTAGCCATTTTGATAAAAAAATCCATGGCTTGTGGGTTTCTCAAGGCATCTTTGTTTACGGCTCGCTCCAATGGCTGGCCCATCAATATTTTTTTTACGGGACTTTCCGTTTTTTTCCCGCTTATGGTATAAGGAATATCAGCTACGGCGATGATCTCATCCGGGACATGACGAGGGGTGTACTCGTTACGGATCGCTTGGTTGATCTCACGGGTAAGGTCTTCGCTTAGCGTTACTCCCTTTTGTAGTTTTACGAAAAGAGGCATGTAATATTCACCACCTTCTTTTTCCAAGCATATGATAAGACTATCCTCAACCGTGGTGATCTTATCTACCGCGCGATATACTTCACTGGTGCCGATCCGTACTCCCCCGCGATTCAGGGTGGCGTCTGATCTTCCATAAATGACCAGGCCATTTCTCGATGTAATACGGATCCAGTCACCATGTCGCCAAATTCCTTCGAAAAGCTCAAAATAACTTGATATATAACGCTGGTCGCCGGCATCGTTCCAGAAGTAGATAGGCATAGACGGCATAGGGGCGGTGATCACCATTTCACCTACTTCGTCCAATACAGGTTGGCCCATGTCATCAAATGCCTCTAGCTTACACCCTAGCGCACGACATTGTATTTCACCGCTGTACACTGGCCACAGTGGATTGCCCCCCACAAAAGCGCTGCAAACATCCGTTCCGCCGCTAATCGAGGTAAGCCACACGTCTTTTTTGAGATGAGAATAGATCCAATCAAAGCCTTCCGGGGGCAGGGGAGACCCTGTAGACCCTACAGAAACCAATGCGGACAGATCATAGCGCTGCGAAGGGGTGGTCCCCTCTTTCATATTAGCGATGATGTACCCTGCGCTCGCACCCAGGTGCTGGATCTTGGCTTCTTCAGCGAGCTGCCATAGGGCGTCTACGCTTGGCCAAGCTGGGCTGCCATCGTAAAGTACTACGGTGCCCCCGCAAAGAAGGGCACTTTGGATGTAATTCCACATCATCCACCCCGTGGTGGTATACCAAAAGCAGCGATCTCCCTTTTTTACATTGTTATGGAAGTACAGGTACTTCAAATGCTCCATCAAAATACCTCCTTGGCTGTGGGTAATGGCTTTGGGAATGCCCGTGGTCCCTGACGAATACAGTATCCACATCGGGTGTTCAAAGGGAACTCTTACAAATTCCAGTTTGGAAGCAGCGGTAGTAACGATCTCTTCCCAAGGGGCAGTGCTTTCGATAGGAGTGGCCCCTACTATATCGATAAGGATCACTTTCTCCACGGTGGGCAGTGCTGAAATGACTTCTTTGACCACATCCGTTTTGTCATACACCTTACCCCCATATTGATAACCATTCACCGCGATCAGCACTTTGGGACTTACTTGGGCGAAGCGATCAATCACGGAACTCACCCCGAAATCCGGTGAGCAACTAGACCATACCGCACCGATAGAATTGGCCGCTAGTAGTGAAATTGTGGCTTCCGGGGTGTTCGTTAAATATCCAACGACCCGATCCCCGGCCGATACCCCGGACTTGAGCAGGAAAGCCTGCAAAGCAGCTACTTTGGACCTGAGTTCTTTCCAACTTATTTGCTCAATATCTTTACCTTCCCGTTTGTGAATGATAGCCGGCCGACTGTCATTTTCGTTACGGAAGATATGCTCGGCATAATTAAGCCGGCTCCCTTGAAACCATCGATAGTGCGGCATTTTGGAGCCTTGTAGCACGGTAGAATACTCCCCTTCGAAGATAATGTCAAAATAATTCCAAAGGCTTCCCCAAAAATCTCCCGGCTTATCAACGGACCAGCTCCAAAGCTGCTGGTAGTTTTCAAAGACCATCCCCTCATTGTCAGCCAGCCAGGCCATATAGTGGGAGAGATTCGATTCCTCCTTAAAAACTTCGGTTGGAGTCCAAAGTAATTTTACCTCTTCTGAAGCCATATACACGTGTTATAACAAGGATAAAGCCTTCTTTTTATCTTCGGCAAGTTGTGTTTTCAGGGTTTCTACATCTTGAAATTTAACTTCGTCCCTGATCTTATATTTAAAATAAATGGAAATACTGTCCCCATAGATGTCCTGGCTAAAATCAAAGATATTGACTTCTATGGTTTTAACCTTGCCGCCTACCGTAGGCCTGTACCCTATATTTAACATGCCTTTGTATGTCGTGTGCGAATGTGTAACTAAAACGGCATAGGCGCCATCTGCAGGGATGAGCTTATGCTGCGAATCTATCTCTACATTAGCCGTTGGAAAGCCGATCATACGGCCGATTTTTTCTCCCTTGACCACCCTGCCGGTAATGCTGTAGTCCCTGCCTAAGAGCTCATTGCTAGTTTCTACGTTGCCGGAAAGTAGGGCGGACCGGATCTTTGTAGAACTTACTCCTACATGGTCTACCTCTTGTTTGGGGATCTCCTCGACTTCAAAACCATACGTGACGGCGTTTTTTTTGAGGTGTTCGAAGCTTCCCTCCCGGTTTTTCCCAAACCGATGGTCATAGCCGATGACCAGTTTTTTGGTGCCGATCTTATCTACCAGGATCCTTTTGATAAATTCTTGCGACGATAGCGCTGCAAACTCTTTGGTAAAGGGGATCCTCAGCAAATGATCGATGCCTTGCTCCCTGAGCAGCCCTGCTTTTTCTTCAAATGTGTTGAGCAGTTTCAGTTCATTTTGATCAGGGTATAACACCAACCTTGGATGGGGCCAGTAGGTGATCAGTACAGTTTCTCCATGGTTATGGGAAGCGATCTCCTTTAGGCGGCTCAATATCTTTTGGTGCCCCAGGTGAACGCCGTCAAACGTGCCGCTGGTCACTACTGCGTAGGGCAGGGGTTCTAGGTCTTCTATGCCATGATATATATTCATACAGGATCAGATAAAATTATGAATTTTCATACCCATTTGGCGATGGAAGGCTATGAATTTGTGAAATATAAGTCATAAACTTTAGGCGGATCCTCTCATTTTTGAAGAATCTCCGCTAGGGTCTTAGCATCTTCTACCCTAAATTCCCCGATACGGGTTCTCCTCAAAGAAGCTAAATAGGCTCCTACCTGTAGTTCGCGACCAACATCCCGGGCCAGGCTCCGGATATAGGTGCCTTTAGAGCAGATCACCCTAAAAGATACTTCTGGCAATGCAATGGAAGTGATCTCGAACAATTTTATCTCTACTTTTTTGGCTTTGAGTTGTATCTCTTTGCCGGCACGAGCGCTTTCATAGGCCCGTTTCCCTTGCACTTTCACCGCGGAAAATACCGGGGGGACCTGGTCTATCCATCCTTCAAAGGTTTTAGCGGCAGCTTTGACCTGCTCCCCGGTGATATGTGTAATATCATGGGTAGAATCGACTGCTGTTTCCAAGTCGTAGGAGGGCGTGGTTTGGCCTAGGATAAAGGTGCCTGTATATTCCTTTTCTTGCGCTTGGAAGCTTTCTATCTCCTTGGTCTTCTTACCGGTACATAGAATGAGCAGTCCAGTGGCTAAGGGGTCCAATGTGCCTGCATGCCCGATCTTCTTTATCTTTAGGCCGTATTTCAGTTTTTTAACAACATCAAAGGATGTCCATTCTAAAGGTTTGTCAACCAGCAGGACTTGGGCTGGATCTTGCGTTCTGTTTTTCTCCATTTACAGTAGCGCTAGGATGATCACCGTACCGGAAACTACGAAACAATAAATGGCGAAGTAGATCAACTTCCCTCTTTTAACAATGTTGATCATCCATTGACAAGCCAGCAGGCCGGAAATAAAAGCGGCAATAAACCCTATAAAAAGGGGTAACCCATCCACAGATGTAGCGAGTTCCGGGGCTTCGAAATATTCTTTTGCTTTGAGCAGTGTAGCTCCGAGTATAGGAGGCAATACCATGAGGAAAGAAAAACGCGCGGCTTCACTTTTGTTTACGCCAAGCAGCAGGCCCGTGGCGATGGTGGACCCGGATCGTGAAATTCCCGGGAATATGGCGATGGCTTGTGCCATACCGATCACGAAGGCCCGGCCAAATGAGACTTGCTTTTCTTTAGTACCGCTAAAATAGGTAAGTAACAGAAGGCCTCCTGTAAAGGCCAGCATACCGGCTACGAGTAAGATCTTACCTGTAAACAAAGTTTCTACGTGGTCTTCAAACCCAATGCCCACTATAGCTACCGGTATCATACTGATGATAATCTTGAAAACGAATTTTGTAGATTCATTCCATTGAAACTTCAGTAAGTCTTTGATAAGTACCAGTATATCCGCCCGGAAAACTACGATAGTACTCAGTGCAGTAGCGCCATGTACAATTATAGAAAACAATAGGTTATCCGTACTCTGGACATTAAGAAAATAAGCACCTAACTCAATATGGCCGCTACTACTTACAGGCAGGAATTCTGTAAGCCCTTGGATGATCCCCAGGATCAGTGCCTCTATGATGGTCATTGCTAGTCCTTAGGGTTCTGTAGAATGGCAAATATTTCAATAACAAAGCCTGCCATAACTACCAGTGGGCCCAAGGTGAGGCCTAAAAAGCCAAAACCGAAAGGCTCGGGGTCTAAACTCATAATAACAAAGCCCAGGATCAGCACGGCTAACCCGATCAACATAAAGCGATAGTTCTTTTTACCAAAAGGAAGTTTGCTATTTTTTTCCATAGAGTTAATAGAGTTCGTCTAAGGACAATTTCATGTACTTGTTAATTGCCCGGTAGGTACTGCTAAATCCAATTAGCGCTCCTAGCGCAATGAGAATAAAAAAGAGTAGAGCGATCACCTGGAGATCCTGCAGGGAAGCTAAATTTTCTATGCGCTGATTAGCGAAATTTAATAGCGTATATAATCCTGCCGATGCGATGATCCCGGCCAAGATCCCATGTAGGGCCGACCGCAATAAAAAAGGTTTTTGTATAAAAGAAGCCTTTGCACCCACCAGTTGCATGCTCCTGATCAGGAAACGCTGTGAAAAAAGGGCTAACTTGATCGTGTTATTGATCAGCATGACCACTACGAGCAGCAAAATCACGGCAAACCCTAGTAACACGGCGCTTATTTTTGCGAGGTTCTCATTAATGGACTCCACCAAGCTTTCCACATAAACCGCTTCAAACACCCCAGTGAGCTCTTCTATATCTGTTTTGATCTCGTTGAGCTGATCCTTACTTTGGAATTCGGGACCGATTTTAATGATAAAAGCATCCCTTAAAGGATTTTCGCCGAGGAAATGAGTAAAATCTTCGCCAGTCTCTTCGATAAACCCTTCTGCCGCCTCTTCTTTCGATATAAAGCTTACCTGCAGTTCATCTTCTTTTTGGGCGATATATTCTTTGGAGGACAGTGCTTTTTGGATCTGTATCCTTTGATTATCCGTGACCTCTTTATTCAAGTAGATCTGGACTTCTATGTTGTCCTTGATCACGGCGGTGAGCGCTGTCGTATGGATAAGTAATAACCCAAAGAGACCAATCACAAAAAGTGAAAGGAAGATGCTGAACACCACGCTGAAATAAGGATAGCTGCCTAATGTTTTCTTTTTCCGGTGTTTCACCTCAGTCACTTTTATTCAACCAAAGTCAAATTTAATAATTAACCTTAGTATTCATAGCCAATGTTCTCGCTTATTCCTAAAAACCTGCGGCAGACAACCCTTTATTACGTTGAGTTATGCCCAAGTCACTAGAGTTAAGTGTAATTGGACGGTTCGCTATTTTTCCAGTCTCTTTCTTAAAGTCGGCAGTTGGCAATGGGTAATCTTATATTTTTTTGCCTAGTGCCGACTGATCGAGAATCTTCCAATACCTCAAGCATAATCATCTCGTACCCGATATGTCATTTAAGGCTTAACTTAACACTAGGGCATGAAAGCTGAAAGGAATGCGATAAGACAAGACTGTTCACCCGTTTTGCATCGAGTGCGTACGTTTGAAAAAAGTTAGAAAAAGGAAAAGCCCTTGTTTGAAAGGCGGAACAAAACAAGGGCTTTTGGTCAAAAGCAGTAAGTCTCTTATTAATCTCTCCTAACCTCCTCCAGCTTTTCAATTAATGATTTCTCCTTTACAGGGACCAGCTTAACGATCCGTTCTTGATCGTCATTCAGGTCGTAGTACTTCCCGTCAAAGTATAAAAACAGAGTTTTTCCTTTACGAGCATTGAATTCCAGGATCTCATAGAGCCCGCTACTGAAATCACCATACAAGAATAACTTACCTCCTTTGAGTTGATAATGGAACGTGTATTTTTTCCTAGTATTGTCAACGGTAACATCAATAGTTGCCATACTTGGTTCTTTCTCTTCCGTACGTGTATTGCCCGGTACGTGCATGCTGTCTAAGGCTTCTTCCTCTCGGTCAAAAGCGGCTATCGTTTCAGGGGTCCGGATATTGGGTTTAGTCACTACAGGACTTTCCTCTTTTACCTTGACCTCGGTCATAGGCTCTTCTTCCGTAACCTGGTCCACTTGGCTAGATGACGATGTCGCGTCCGCAGGTTCAGCCTGCTCCTCTGCATCCTCTACACTTTCGACCTCTTCTGCCGGTAAGTTGACGAGGTCATCGTATGACTCTTCGCTATGATTATCTGCTACAGGTAAGTATTCCCTAACCGCTTCTTGCCCAGGTAAATAATATATACCAGCGGTAATAGCACCGACTAGCATTAGCCCAACAACGATCTTGCCCACTAGGGCTGAGCCGCCAACACTCGATCCGCCACTGATGGAAACAGCATCTAACATTGCCTTTAATTCCATCCGCCTGGCCTCCTGTATCCCGGCAACAAGCTCCTGTTGAAAGCCCAACTCCTGCTTCAGCTCGGAATTTTCGCTAAGCTGCTGCTCGAAGTTGCGCCTTTCTTCGGCACTCATCTCGTTATCTAGGTAAGCTTCTATTAAATTGTAATTACTCATAAGTGTTTAATCCAGGAAATCACTCTCAGTATACTGAGATTTTACTAATTCATCTAACTTCTTCTTGCACTTATACTTCTTTGTTTTAGCTGTGTTGGTATTTGCAAAACCTAATTGATCGGCTATATCTTGCATGGATAACCCATCAAAATAATAATACATCAGTATCTTCCTACACGTATCTCCTAACTGATGGATACATTTATTTATAATTTTTGCCCTTTCTTGCTTGTCATGCTCGACATACTCGATGGAATCTTTTTCCTCGTTCGTTAGCCTCTTCTTCCTGTCAAGCTCCTTGCGCCACAAGTTTTGGCAAATGCTATAAATATATGTACTGATCTTCGATGTCAGGACTAAATTGCCGCTCACCGCTTTCTGCCAAAAAACCACCAATGCATCTTGGTATATATCTTTGGCTTCCTGCTCGGACCCACTATTGGAAATGACCATTTTGGTCATCATCCTATAGTATTTTTTATACAAGTACTCAAGGGTCTTTTCGTCTCCGCTACATATTCGTTCGAAAATCTCCTTATCCTTCATCGAGTCTCTTAGTTTTATACAGTCAATTGTTATGTGGTAACCAACTAAAAAGGGAAGAAACTTAAAATATAAGTTTAGACACCTTTTGGTCGGTTATATTGTGTTATACCCAGTTAATACGCCTTTACCCAGGTCTGCGTTCGGTAGAAAAAGCCCCAATATCCTCGGATCTTCAACTTATCTTCTTCTCTCCAGATTTTGCATTTAAATATTTTTCCTTCGTCAGGTTTAAGCACAGTTCCATTGGTATACTCATTCCCTTCTTTTTGCAGGTCCCGGATGATCTCCATCCCAATAATTTTTTTTCCATACCTTTCATCATCTTTAGGGCATAGATCACAAATGGGATCGGGATCTTCATCCCCGTTCCTGAAAAGTTTTACAATCTTACCATAAACACGATCACCCCGTTCATATATCTCTACAATAGATTTGGGATCACCGGTTTCATCATCTATGGTTTTCCATTTGCCAAGAATATCGTCTTGTGCGCTACCGGTTGCACATACTACAACTAGCAGGGTGAATGTAATCCAATAACTTTTCATTATTTCATTAAATCATTTTAAAGATATCTAATTCGTTCAATACAAAAAAAAAGCCCCTAAAAATAGGAGCTTTTGGTGATTTCACCGGTCTATCTATGAGTTAACTTGAACATTACCAGCGATTATCTTTTGAGGAGGACCATTATTTGTTTTCTTCACCTTGGGAGTTTTCAGCAGGCTGGGCCACTGTAGAAACACTTTCAACGCTTATTTCCTTTGGGGCGTCCTGCTTGTGAAGTGTAGAAGTATGGTGGCTATTACCGCCAAAGACCTCTCCTAAAATCGGTGCGATCACCAATCCTACCAAACACGTTAACTTGATCAAGATGTTCATAGAAGGTCCGGATGTATCTTTGAAAGGATCGCCTACAGTATCTCCCGTTACCGCCGCTTTATGCGCTTCAGAGCCTTTGTATGTCATCTCTCCATTGATCTCTACCCCTGCCTCGAATGATTTTTTTGCATTGTCCCATGAACCTCCGGCGTTATTTTGAAAAATAGCCCACAGCACACCGGATACGGCTACACCGGCCATATAACTTCCCAGGGCCTCCGGACCTATGACGAAACCTATGATCACCGGGGTTACGATCGTGATCGCCCCGGGTAGCATCATTTCTTTAATAGCGGCTTGAGTGGAGATATCTACGCATTTGCCATATTCAGGTTCACCTTTGCCTTCCATGATCCCCGGGATCTCTTTGAACTGCCTTCTTACTTCTTGTACCATGTCCATGGCCGCCTTACCTACAGATCGCATGGCCAACGCTGAAAATACTACGGGGATCATGCCTCCTATGAACAAGGCTGCCAGTACGTCTGCTTTATAAATATTGATCCCATCAATACCCGTAAATGTAACGTATGCTGCAAAAAGCGCTAAAGCTGTAAGTGCGGCCGAGGCGATAGCAAAACCTTTACCGATGGCCGCGGTAGTATTTCCTACCGAGTCCAGTATATCTGTTCTTCCGCGCACCTCTTCCGGTAGCTCGCTCATCTCGGCAATACCCCCGGCATTATCAGCGATAGGACCAAAGGCATCTATCGCTAATTGCATGGCCGTAGTGGCCATCATAGCCGAGGCCGCAATAGCCACCCCATAAAAACCAGCGAATTCATAGGCACCCCAAATCGCCGAAGCAAACAGTAAAATAGGCGCAAATGTGGAGATCATACCGGTAGACAGGCCAGCAATGATATTCGTAGCCGCTCCCGTGGAGGAGTTTTTCACAATGTAAAGGACAGGTTTCTGGCCTAATCCTGTGTAGTACTCTGTAAAGTAGGAAATAAGGCCACCTACAGCCAAACCTACCAGTACAGCCCAAAATACGTCTATGGAAGTAACGGTAGTAGGCCCTTCACTAAAGAAATTCATGGTCATGGTATCGGGCAACATCCATTGTATGACAAAGAAGGAGGCGATACCGGTCAATACAATAGAGCTCCAGTTGCCCAGGTTAAGGGCGCCTTGTACCTGCCTTTCTTTTGCCGAGTTGTCTTTAATATTGGTAAAAAGGGTGCCCACAATTGAGAAAATGATACCTAACCCGGCAATGACCAAAGGAAGAAGTATGGGGCCAATCCCATTAAAGGCGTCGTCAATAGACCCTCCCATATCGCGGATCACATAATTACCTAATACCATAGAGGCCAGCACGGTAGCTACGTAAGATCCGAAAAGGTCTGCCCCCATGCCTGCGACATCTCCTACATTATCGCCCACATTATCGGCAATGGTGGCAGGGTTTCTCGGGTCATCTTCCGGTATTCCCGCTTCCACTTTACCGACCAGGTCTGCCCCAACATCGGCGGCTTTAGTGTAAATGCCTCCTCCAACCCGGGCAAATAAGGCAATAGATTCAGCACCCAGGGAAAATCCTGCTAGCGCCTCCAATACTATGGTCATATCATTGACTCCGTTAGCAGTCCACTCACCTCCCATAAACCAGGTGAAAAGCACGGTAAACAGGATACTGAGCCCAAATACGGCTAAGCCAGCTACGCCAAGCCCCATGACTGTCCCCCCGGTAAACGACACCTTCAAGGCTTTGGGAAGACTTGTACGGGCAGCTTGGGTCGTCCGGACATTGGCTGCAGTAGCGATACGCATACCAATATTGCCCGCCAGGGCAGAGAAGAACGCCCCGATCACGAAGGCGACCACAATGAACCAGTGGGTGGTGGCTACGAGGGTCGAGATCACGCCAAGAAGAACGCCAGCAATCACCACAAAGATGGCCAACACACGGTATTCTGCCTTTAAAAAGGCCAACGCCCCCTCTCGGATATGATCCGCAATACTTTGCATTTTTTCATCTCCAGCATCTTGTTTGTTCACCCAGGCTGACTTCACAGCCATAACAATGAGCCCTACGAGCCCAAGTAAGGGAACCAGGTAAATGACGTTATTCATTCTAATTCGTTAAATTTTTGATGTGTTTGTCGAAATTTAAAAAAAGGGGCCATGAGCCCCCAAAATATTAGCCGCAAAGATAAAATAACCCTTGGTATTATGAAATAAATTAGATGAAACTGTAAAACGACCTCATGATAATGAATATCTTATATTTGATATCGATTTTGCAATAATTCGTAAAGACGTGTTGATGTATTTGACGAGGTGGAGGAGAATAAAACTTGGAAGATACGAGAGATCTTGGGTAAGTAATCGGCAACCCTATTTTTTTGCCTACTGCCTTTTGCCTATTGCCGGCTTTAAGAACGGGATTGGAAAAAATAGCCAATCGTCCAATTACATACGTCACTTGAATTTTCAATGCTTATCGAGGCAATAGGATTTGTAATCCGGGCGTTGTCGTTAGTGCTCCATGATCCTGTAAAAGGGTGTCCTTGGAAATAGCTTTGATAGGGGAACGTTTAGATTTTGACAAGTTAGACTATATTTTCAAAATGTTTCGGGTAATGCCAGCCTTGCAATGAGCAGTATACGTGGGATTTTGTGGTTCTAAGCCCGGTTTTCATTTTCTTTTGCACGCCCAAAAGAAAACGAAACAAAAGAAAAGGGCGCCAGCAACAAAGCCCATTTTCCG
>JANQLQ010000192.1 GCA_028280565.1 Fulvivirga sp. | reverse complement strand
TTTCCGAAGTGTTTAACGACGAAGATGGCAATGAGCCGATGACATTTGATGTAATTGCCAATACCAATACAGACCTGGTAGCTACTTCGATTCAAGGCCCTACACTAACCCTGAACTTTGCTGGGAATAGCTTTGGCGAAGCTAACATTGCGGTAGAAGTCACTTCAGATGGTAAAACTGCCGGCGATGATTTTGTGGTGCGTGTAACTGAGGGTCTTACTCCCGTAGTAGCTAATCCGATCAGTGATGTAGAAGTAATGGAAAATTCCGGCGATGTGATCATTAACGTCGGTAATGTATTTTCTGATGAAGATAGCCCTGTAGAAACTATGACTTATGCAATAACTGGTAATACTAATGTCGATTTGGTAAGCGCCTCAATAGAGGGAACCGATCTTACGCTCAGTTTTGTCGATAATAATTTTGGTGAAGCTGACATAACTATTGAAGTAACCTCCGAAGGCAAGAGTGTAATCCACACTTTTGGTGTGATCGTACGGGAAAATATCATTACCGGCATTTCTGACGAACTTACCCAGCTATCTTTTTATCCTAACCCGGTGATCAATGAATTGAAAATTAAATTGGGAGATTCGCGTACTTCAGTGATCCAATTGGCGAACTCACAGGGCATATTGATGCTTCATAAAAGAACAAATGCTACGGAAGAGTCAATAGATATGCATACGATACCTGCGGGAGTATACATACTGACTGTCGTAAACCGCAATGGTGAATTCAGGGAAACGATCATTAAAGAATAAAAACAAACGGGGATTCCTCTCCTTGGGGGTATCCCCTGCTTTTTACATACATATGATGAAATCGACATTAATAATTCCATGTGACCGTTGAAAATAAATTATGTACACATGAAAACATTCATTAGTGGCTTAACCGTACAGCTTTTGATACTTTCAAAGATCATGGCGCAGGGCAACCCCTACGTCAGTGAAATAATTGAATATCATCCGGCACCAGGACAGTTTATCAATAAAGGTCCCTGGGGGATACCGGAACGGACGCTTTCGTTGACCGATGGTGACCTGGACGGTGGAATAAGCTTGGGAGGCTATGGCGGCTACATCATTTTAGGTTTTGACCACTCCATCGAAAATCATCCTGGTAATCCTTACGGTATAGACTTTACCATCTTCGGAAACCCTTTAATTGATAGAGCCAATAACGATTTAGTCATTTGGTCCGAGGCGGGTATCGTCATGGTCATGAAGGATGAGAATAAAAATGGCATAGCTGACGATACCTGGTATGAGCTGGCCGGGAGTGATTACCATTTTAGTTCCACGGTCAGAGATTATGAAATAACGTATGCAAATCCCGGAGAAACAGTTGCAGCAGATGTACCCTGGACAGATAATCAATCTAACTCGGGACATGTGCTGGCCAATAGCCATCATTCTCAACCTTATTATCCATTAGGGGAAATTTTTCCCTCCATCAACCAGGATGAGATCACTTTTTCTGGCACAATTATCCAAGGGTATGTGAACCGGTCCAATCCTACCCGCATCGAATCGTACAAAAGAGGATTTGGATACGTAGATAATTCACCGGTAAACCTGGATGTTACAGATCACACGACTCCTGATAACCCGTATACTGTGGCCGTTGAAGGTGCCGGTGGAGACGCTTTCGATATCGATTGGGCAGTGGATGAAGAGGGGAATTACGTAACCCTGGACGGTATTGATTTTATTAAGATCTACACTGCACTTAATGCCGATGCCGGATGGCTGGGAGAAGTTTCCACCGAGGTGCGAGGTGCCGTCGATGTGGCTCCCAATACCTCTATTACCGGGATATTGGATCAAATAGTACTGGCCGATATTCCCCTGAAGGTCGATGTAGGAACGGAAATACCCCTGGAAGCCTATGTATTTCACAAAGGGATCATTCAAAAAGAGGCATCTATTGAATATACCGTGAATAACCCTGCTTTAGCAGAGATACGCGATGGAAAGCTCATAACACTGGCTCCGGGTGAAGTGCAGGTAATTGCTTCATTAATGAGTAATTCGGCCATTAATACTAGTTTAACTACCCAGGTAATAGCGCCGGCCGGCATCTCTATTGCCATAGCAACCCAAACCATACGAGTAAAAACCAAACAGGAGATTTCTGCCATAATAACTGACCAAAGCGGGGAAGAAATCCGGGGCATCCCCCTTTTATGGCGTTCTTCGGATCCTAATATTCTTGACATTGTACAGGAAAATGGAAAATTTTTGATCAACGGAAAAGGCGAAGGCAGCGCCTTGCTCAAGGTGATGGCGGAACATATCCCGGAACTAAAAGACAGTGTGCTCATCGATGTACTTCCTGAGTCGGTGGAAAAACCAATTTCTATAACCATTAAAGACCAGGAGGGAGGAATCATTCTTTCACGACGACATGCCAGTGCAAGGAATTTCGACCTCAATGCTTATGTGGATAATCCCCAACAAAATTATGGCATTGACCGGATTGGCGACGTTACCGTAGCACATGCCATAGCACAACAATTCAGCAACGAAGCTTTTTACACCGACCTGCGTTTCCGCGATGACGCTAAGGGCGACAATAGCCTGTATCTTTGGCGTGTGCCTAAAGGTGATCAGTCTAATGTGATCTATGAGTTCGGCTATGGTGGAAGTACTGAACCCGATTACGATAACGCCTGGGTGGTCCGGGTCAATCAATATTCTTATGTCCATTATTTAGATACCATCCTGGTTAATGAAGGCGATGAGATCGTAGTATATCATCAAAATGATATCTCCAGGCCATGGCAGTTTGTACACTTAACCAGTAACAAGGATTCCGTGGCAATAGATGAGCCGGTCATGATCAGGATACAACAGTCTGAACATAGCCTTGGTCAAAACCGCTCAATCGACACGCTTTCTTCGGGTTTTATTGAAAACGCCGAAATAAGGGTAGATGGTGCCGTGTACGAAGAAGGTGGAGAGCCTCTATTCACCGATAAAGAGGGGCAAGCCACAATCACATTCACTACTGGAGGACTCAAACAGGTCCAGGTGGCCGGAGAGTCGATAGCTATTTACGTTAGAAGCAATCAGGTAACTAGTATTGGTGAGGTTACGGACAACCTTTTCTCTGTTTTTCCTAACCCTTTTGAAAATACCATTCGAATAAATACCCCGGGGGCAGGAGTAACCTACTATTACCAGGTCATAAGGTTGGATGGTAGTATCGCATTCAGCGGACAAGCCGAGAGGCAAACGAATGAAATTGTAATAGATTCACAATCCTGGGACGCAGGCCTCTACATTTTGCAGATCAGGTCGGGTGATCATATCGAATATTTTAAACTGGTAAAACGATGAGATGCTGTTGCCTGGCATTATTGATGGCCAGTTGTTTGCTGAAAAGCTACGCGCAGAAAGCCGATTCCTTGTTGCTAAAAGAGGTGGTGATCGAGAGTAACCGTCTCTTTGATAAAGAAACGGCCGGAGGGAAAGAAACCCGGGTGGATTCATTGGTGCTAGCGGAAAACCTGAACCATACACTTTCTGAAGTACTTTCAGAAAATACACCCATCTTCATCAAGTCTTACGGGCGTGGTTCTATGGCTACCGCTTCATTTCGGGGTACAGCTCCCTCACACACACAAGTATTATGGAACGGTATGAGCATCAATTCGCCCATGTTGGGGATGGTCGATTTTTCCCTACTACCGGTATATTTTATCGATGATCTAACCCTTCAACATGGAGGTAACTCTGTAGAGCAAATAGGTGGTGCATTAGGAGGAAGCATTTCCATTTCGAACCGACCCAATTGGGACAATACATTCAGCGGGAGGATGGTATCGGGTTACGGTAGCTTCAATACTTTCGAGGAGTTTGCCCAGGTCAACGTAGGAAATGAGCGGTTTCAATCAAAATCCAGGGGGTTTTACACATATTCTAAAAATGATTTTCCTTTTGTAAATGACCAGGCCATTGGGCATCCAAGGCAAAGGAATGAGCTTGCGGACTACACCATGTACAGTTTTATGCAGGAATTATACGGCAAAGTCAATGACCACAATATTGTTTCTTTCAAAGGCTGGTTCCACAATGCTGACCGGAGTATTCCACGGCTAAATTCTTTTGAAGGGGCCGACGATGCCAATATCAATAGGCAATATGACCGGACCTGGCGCCTTCAGACCAGTTGGGATCATTATTATAATTCAGGAAAAATTTCGGGCAGCGTTGGATTGAATATACAGGAATTGGACTACCAGTTACTTAACAGGATAGGAGGCCAGGGCTTTCAAAGTGGCATATATTCAACAAGTACTGCCCAAAGTCTCATCAGTAGAATGCAGGTTAATCATGATTTTACACCAAGTTCTTCTATTAATTTCAATATCAATGTGAACCGGCACCAGGTGCACACAGAAGACTCGGTCAAGAGGATAGGATATGAAGAATTCCGAAACGAAATGCTCATGTTTTTGGGGTATTATCACACCTTGTGGGACCGCCTCAATATCCGAACCGCCATACGGCAGGACTATGTAGACGGTGAATTTATCCCAGTCATTCCTTACCTTGGAGTCGATTTAAAAGTATCTCCCGAACACGATCTGTATTTAAAAGCCAACATCACCCGAAACTACCGGGTACCTACACTCAATGACCTTTATTGGCAACCCGGGGGAAACCCGGACTTACAGCCGGAAAGAGGGATTACCCAGGAGATAGGCCTTGCCTGGAAAGGAAATTTTAAGTCCATTAAGCTTGAATCACAAGTCACAGGTTTTTACTCTGATATTACCAATTGGATACTGTGGGTTCCCAGTTTCCGGGGATATTGGGAACCTCGTAATGTGAGAAGAGTGGAGGCAAGGGGGATCGAAGTAGCTGTAAAAGCAAAATATGACATAGGACAAGTTAAACTAACGCTGAATGGCAATTATGCAATGACAAAATCGCTTAATTACGGAGATATAAATACTTGGGGCGATGAATCGTACGGCAAGCAACTGGTCTATATCCCGGTGCATTCCGGTAATCTATTTATAAATGCAGTATATAGAACTTATAAAATCACCTGGCAGCACAATTCCTTCAGCCGTCGTTTTACCACCTCCAGCAATGATGTGACTTCACGTGATGACCTACCCAACTATTTTATGAACCAGTTATTTCTCGGCAAGGAGTTTACCTGGCATAATACGGTTTGGGAAGCCCGTGTGAACATCTATAATTTATTCGATGAATACTACCGGTCTGTATTAAGCAGAAGGATGCCCGGGCGGAATTATATGTTTTTAATTATGATGCGTTTTTGATATGATCATTAAAAAAACGACTGTTGTTTTTCTCCTTTTTACTCCTGTTGTATGGATGTCCTGTATGGATGACCGCGTCGACTTTTGCCAGCTGACCCCTGCATATGAAAGAGGATTATTCATCACCAATGAAGGTAATTTTATGTATGGCAATGCTTCGCTTTCTTATTATGACATGGATAACAAGGAAGTGATCAATGATGTGTTCTTTTGTTCGACGGGTGTTCCACTTGGCGATGTGGCCCAGTCTATGACCATAAGAGACGGCTTAGGTTATATTGTTGTAAACAACAGCGGAAAGATCTACGTCATTAATGCTTTTACATTTGAATATGTAGGGAGAATAACAGGACTTACATCGCCTCGCTACATACATTTTATCAATGATGAAAAGGCCTATGTTACCGATTTATATGCTAAAGCCATCACAGTTGTCAATCCCCGAACCTTTGAGATTACAGGCTATATAGACGTAAATAACCACGAATCCGAATTTTATCAACACCCGACTGAGCAAATGGTAAAATATGGAAAATATGTATTTACCAATTGCTGGAGTTATGACAATAAAATACTGGTGATCGATAGCGAAACGGACCAGTTAGTGGACTCGATCGAAGTGCTGATACAACCCACTTCCTTGGTGATGGACAAATACAACAAAATATGGACCGTGACTGACGGTGGTTTCCCGGGGAGCCCGTATGGTCATGAAGCGCCAGGGTTGATCAAAATAGATGCTGCCACCCGCAAGATAGAGCGAATATTTCGGTTTGAACTGGGCGACTGGCCCTCCGAGGTAAATCTCAACGGCACAAAAGATACCCTCTATTTTATTAATAGGCATGTTTACAAATTGCCCGTAACAGCAGAAGCATTTCCCCAAGAGCCATTCATCTACAGCAAATATACAGAGCAATACAGCGGCGGATTTTATGGATTAACGGTAGATCCCGAAACCTCAGAGGTCTACGTGGCAGATGCTATTGATTATGTACAGCGTGGTATCATCTACCGATATTTACCTACAGGTGTAGCCATAGATTCTTTTAAAGTAGGGATTATCCCGGGTGCATTTTGTTTTAAGTGACCACTGGTGTAGTTCTTAGTGGATCATTGAATGTAAACCGAATACTGGACTCCTAGCCCATGTAAACCCATAGCAGAAGTAATGTAAAACTTGTCAAACCTATTTCAGGACGGGTCAGGACGATACAGAAAGATTTTTGCAACATCGGCTGACTGTGCCACAATGTCAGTTGTAACCCCTGCAAAGCACGCTGTCACCCTTGGAAAGTCCATGAGAACCGACACAATGTCAGTTGCCAGCCCTGCAAAGTCGGCTGATTGTATTGCAAGGTCCGTTGTCAGCGCTGCAAAGCACATTGGATATGCCACAATGTCAGTTGACAGGGCTGCATGCTTCACTGGCGAGATCTCAAGAAGCGATTTTATCCTCGCCTTGCTTTTAAGGGTAGATACAACCTGCCCGTGGCTCAACAAGCCCATTATGCTACTACCAGGATCATTTGTTTCTTTTGCTGATCTTATTAAGAGTAATTGACCTTTGTTGATCACTTTTAAAACGGGAGCCGGTGCTGTCCTTTAGCCTGTCATGCTTTGTGTCCCGGCTTTGAACCCTTTTTCGCCACATTTTGAAGCTAGAGGCTTTCATCTCTTTTCTCATCAGTGCTATGACCTGCTTTTCAGAAAGCCCGAATTGTCTTTCTATGGCATCAAAAGAGGTTCGGTCTTCCCACGCCATTTCTATGACCCGGTCAATATCGGCCGCATCCAGGTCCACGCTATTCTTTTTCATTCCCATGGGGCCGGTCTACAAAGTCCTTTCAAGGTTTTGCGGGGGCCTGGCATAAGTAAAACGCGCGAGCTTTTCCGGGAGCAAGTAGCTATCGAGCCCGTTGATAGTAACACTCCCTGCCTCGGCCAGGTCAACAAAACCATCCTCTTTTATCACCGAAGGAAGCGCCTTAAGTTCAATGATCTTCCCTAGCACCAAAATAGTCCCATTCGCTTTGACTGGGTATTCCTCTTCAAATGACAGCCCTATTTTTATGGGAGCACGCCTTACGTAAGGCACCGGGTGTAGATCTGACATCTCTTTGACAAATCCACATTGCTCAAATTCGTCCACGGATTGGTCATATTTCGCCGAGGTTTGATGGGCCCGAATGATATGATCCCTATGAACGTGGTTGATTGTAAAATAACCTGTTGACTTTAGGTTTTCGTAGGTATGCCTGGGCACTACGGGAGGGCGTACTACAAACCCTAGCAGGGGAGGATTACTGCCAAAATGGGTTACAGAGCTAAAAATAGCTAAGTTCGCCCGGCCATTCTCATCTACACTGCCTAATAAATTCGCACTTTTGAACCCCGAAATGGAATTGATCAAGTTGTTGCGGTATAACCTCTCCATCTGGTCCAATTCATCCGTACGAAGGGTCAATTCTTTTTCTCTCATTTTCTACTGGTTCTCCGACCACCTCTATGAACGTCTCAATTTATATTTTGTTAAACAAATTAGAAAAAAAACTCTAGATAGATTAGACAATTCCGGTTTTTTATTTTTCCTACAAGCTGCTGGCTTTTATGGAGTAACCCCTACCCTGCTTTTGTTTGAAGATACAGTTTGATGAAGAAAAGGTGAAATATGAAATCGGAAAGAGAAGATTAGAAAGAGGAAATTGGAAAGAGGAGATTAGAAAATAGGGTACAGAGGAATATTGATTTTGGCGATTGGAGTAGCAAAAAATAAAATATTTTCAATTTGATAACCATCCCTTTTCATATTTCTGATTCCCGATTTTCTTCCAAACTTGTGACAATCTTCGCCTGCCAGGAAATGAGTCACTTGAGCGACCCGGTAAACTCAATTTTGATCTTCAGTTGAAATTTTTCAATTACCTTAAATATCTCCTTTAAGGTTACTCGTTCAATTTTGGTCAGATCCCCCGGATCTATGTAGTTGTGGGGATGCCCCTGGCTACGGGTAATATCTTTCGCTTGTCGCTTAAGCCGTACACCCATCAGGTAATAATACGCTTGCATTAACTCATAGTACTCCACTTTGCTGAGTATATCTTGCTCGTATAGCTCGGCCAATCGCTCCCCGGTGTTGGTTTTGAAGATCTTATGTTTAAGCGCATAGACGCGCACCAGGTCGACGATCGGGGTCATGGCTTTCTTGATGTCCAGTACATTTTTATCTCCCTTAGAGATGGTTCTAAAGCCCTTAAAAAAGGTCAAGGGAGGTTCGTACTGTAAGGCATTTTTCCCAAGGTGGTAAAAAAACAATTCCGAAGGCCCTTCCAGCGTTTCCCTGATACCCCCACGAAGCTGATCTATGTAGGCTCTTTCTCCATATACGAGGCGGCAGTCAAAAAAAGTAGAAAAATTCATGACAGATTCCGGCGCCGGGTGGCTGATCCAGCGATTATAATTCTCTTTCCAAACCGATAAGGGTTGACACCATTTTGGATTTTTGGCCATAAAGCCCCCCGTGCAAAAGCTAAAGCCTACAAAGTCCAGTTTCTCACTCACCTTTTCCGCCAGTGCCAAAAAATATGATCTTACTGCTTTTTGCTCCTCTCCGGGGCGGTCTTCATAGATAATGGCATTGTCTTGGTCGGTTTTTAAGGTCTGTTCTTTTCTACCTTCGCTGCCCAAGGCCATAAAGGTAAATTTTGCAGGTGGCGGCCCCATTTCTTGCAGCGCGTTTTCTAAGATCTTTATCGTTATGCTATCGGAAACTGCCGTGATCACCTGGTTCACATGCTCCGAGCGCACACCACGGCTTAAAAGCTGGTATACAATGTTAGGGACCTGGTGCCACCGGTCGGCAAGTTCTTTAATACCCGAGGCTAGCTTTACGGATTGGATAAATACAAACGGAGAATAGGCCTGGTCTGAAATGAGCTTATTACGGCTGGTCACCCCTATATACTTGCCTTGCGCGTCTTTAATGGCCAGGTACCGGCTTTTGCTTTTAAACATGAGCAAAATGGCTTCATACACAAATTTATCCTGCTCTATGCTCACAATGGGGCCCTCCATTACAGTGGATACGGGTAGCTCTAGGGCCATTTTCCTTGCCACCACACGCTCCCGCAAGGTGATATCGGTAATATACCCGGTGTAGTTGTTTTCCCCCGTTTTGACAAAAAGGCAGCTCACGCGATGCTGCGTCATCATATCAGCAGCCTCGTGAACGGGTGTATCCGGGGAGCATGCGATCATAGGGCGAGGACGTATCTCCTGCAGGCTCCTGGAGAAAAAGATATCGGACGTGGTATAATCCTTCTCCTGTGCCTGGGAAGGCAAAATGAAACTGGCATACTCCTCGTCCAGCATTTTTTTTCCAAAAACATGGGTAAAATAGTCGGAAAAATCACTGTATTTCTCGCAGAGTAACTTAAAATAAGATTTGGGAAGGTGATATATCTCCGTCCCGGGCTTGACAATTACCGTACGGATCGAGCGCTTTTTATTGACCAAGAGGGATATACCACCATAAACGGAACCGGGTCTGCTATATTCAATACGTTTTTTTTCGTTCTCTTGGTCGTAGAAGAACTCCTCGTATTCTCCTTTAATAAGGATATCTACCCCCTTAAGCTTACTGTAATGCTGGTAATAGAGTACCAGTTCACTTTCAAACTTTTTCACCTGCAACTCCTTCACCAACTCGGACAGCTCGCCTCCTGGCAACAAGTCGAACGGTTTTACAGCGCTTACGGATTCCATTTTAGAAGTCATGGGTATCAAGATTTCAGAAGTTTAGGTTTTGAAGAACAGGTCTTTACCGATCATCCGCCCGGGAAAAAAGTGAGATCCTGTAGAATTACGTCGCCAATAATAACAAGAATACTACGAACGTCAAGCCGAGGAACAAAGATAAACATCCACCGCGGCTGACCTTTTTTTTGGAGGCTTGTTTCCAATATTTTTGCTGCTCTTGTATGGTATTCGGGTCTACGTCCAAACGTTTGGCCAGCTCGAAAAAGCATTGAGACGTAGCCCTAGCGTCGTGTAGTGCATCGTGAGTCTTGGTAAGTTTTTTCTTGAACAAGGTGTGATAGAGTTCGTCTAGCTTGGGATAGCTCCTGTTGGCCCAGGGCATATAACCCGAACTCGCCCTCATGGTGCAAAAAAGGGGATACTTCTCCAGTACATTTTGCCAGCCACAGCGCTGAAAGCCAACCTCTAGCATGCTTTTGTCAAAGGTGAGAAAATGCCCAACGACCAAAGGGTTATAACACTCCAGGTCTTCACGCAAGTGGCCTAAAGCCTTTTTTCTTTCCACCCCGTGTTTCATGGCTATTTCACGAGTGATGTGATGGATCTTTACTGACGACTCTTCAATTTCATAGTCAGCCGGTTTGATGTAAAAATTTCTCGAAAGAAGTTCTTCCCCGTCCCGGTTGCAGATGACCCATGCCACTTGTACAATATAGGGCCAATGGTCAGCATCTCTTTTTTCCCAGTCTCCCGGCACACCGGAAGTTTCCGTATCGATAAAGAGTATATGCTCCCTGGTCATGATCCTGGGCTTATGGCCGTTACGGTATAGATCTCCACCTTTTCGGATTTTCCGCGAAAGTGCTCGTCTCCTATTTTGTAAAACCCAAAAAAGCTACCTACTTTCCGCAACGATTGATAAAGCTGGCCGGAAACTAAGAGCCGCTGATGGTATTCGTTGCATTTTGAAAGCATCCTAGAAGTAGTGTTAAGAACATCCCCGGAATAGGTAATGTCCTTTTTTATAATGCCAATTTCACCGGCAGTTACATTGCCATAGTGCAGTGCCGCCTTAAAACCAGGCACCAGGCCGTATTTACTTTTATACTTTTCACTTAGTGTCGCTATTCTTTTTTTCACATCAAAAAAACATTTCACACATTGATGATTGATGATAGCATCTTCATAAAGCCAGGAGATCACTACCTCGTCCCCTACGTATTGGTAGATCTGCCCGCTATTGTAAATGATGCTGTTTGTAATATCTGCGTAGAAATCCCTGAGCAGGTTATAATACTGTTTGTTCCCGAGCCTTTCGGCAATGGTAGTAGAGCTGGCCAGGTCCAAGAACATAAACACTCTTACTTCTTCACGCGGGGTGTGATACTTGCCACGAATAAAATCCCAAAGCAGTCCCTGCCCAAATTTATCATTGACCTGGAGAAAAAACTGGGTAAACATCGTGACTACCGACCAAACCAATATGTTTTTGAGATGCAAGGGGTCTTGTAAGTAAGCATAAAACTTTTGAGTAGCGATAACCTCTGTGAAAGGCCAATTTCCTGTTTTACCTTGTACCATAACAAATCCAAGCACAACAGTGATCAACGATACAATCACGATGAAGGAGACCGCTACGGCCAGCAGGCTATAGCCATAGGGCTGGTCTTTGAGCTTTTCATTCACATAAAAGATAAGGAAACTACCGCCCATTACGCTGCCCATGAAAGCCGCAGACAGGTTAAAACCTAGGCTGGTCATAAAATCATAATCGAGCAAGGCCTCTTTTGACACTTCGGAGATCAACCCAAAATAATCATATACACTAATGAGAAAGCCGATAAGCAGCCAGATCCCAACCAGGGTAAGCAGCTTTTTGAGTTGGATGGATAGCTTTCGGCTTATCATGGGTGACCTAAATAGTAGTTGTTTTGAGTTATTGATACCTTAAACACACGCAAATCATGTTTTCCAAGTGGATCGGGATACGATCATTTTTGGCCTGGCAAAACATGTACGCTTAATTATCAAATCCATATTAAAAACCATCAATTCTCACGGGTAAAGTAATGTTAGGGGTTCTTGACCTCAATCCTCTCAGCCAAGTGTATGCAACACATCAAAAAAACATGCAGGGGTACCGGGCAGGAAGTGGTATCATCCTACTCACCAACAAGATTTGCTAATTTAACGACAATAAATGGGAATCGCGCGCCTGTTTGCCCTATACTACCGCTTTTTCGGAAAATTCAAAACGTGAGTGTTAAGTGAATTGTAATTGGACGGTTAGCTATTTTTTCCAACCCGGTTCTTAAAGTCAGCAGTTGGCAAGGGACAACCTGTAACCCTATATTTTTTGCCTACTGCCCTTAGCCGATTGCCGACTGATCAATAGCTCATCCTGTAACAATTGCCTCATTCGAGGCTTAACTTAACACTAGTGTTAAGTTAAGTGTAAGATGATGGTTAAGTCGCCGAAATTTTTGTATTAGACAAGGCAATAAAAAGTAAGCATAGCCTTAGCTACGCGAGTCTTTTTATTGTGAAGTATAAGGCAAAAAGAGCAAGACTTGGGCCGTCAGATTACGCTTAACCTAATACTAAATATCCTTGTACCTAGAAATGTCCTTTTTCTCCTTCAACGAATATTGGGGTGCAAAAGGGGGCCGTGTAATCCTTTCATCCCCAAACTTTTACCACTTCCTTCTGACAAACATCAAGGGCTTAGCTGAGGGCCGTCATCTTAAAATTTCACGGTGTGACTTAAATTAACCATTAAGATCAAAACAAAAAAACTACCAACCCCATGCAAGAGCTGCGAAACATACTTATATGTACGGATTTTTCTAAAGATGCAACGAACGCTTTGGTCTATGCCATTAACTTGGCCGAGCAGATCAATGCTCACCTCTATATACTCCATGTTAAAAGTGGTGAAAAGCCAATGGATGATGCCCAAGTTGAAGATCACTTTGAACAGGTAAAACACGATTTTTTATTCCGGAGGACCTTACGGATATCTTACCTTATCCGGGAAGGGGACACTAGGGAAGAGATCAAGCAGGCGGCCCAGGAGAAACATATCGACTTGATTGTACTCGGTATGAAAGGCGCTTCGGGACAGCATGAAATGGAATTTGGTAGTATCACAGCTCATTTGATCGATGACCCCGTATGCTCGATCCTTTCGGTACCTGGAGATTGCCGGATCTTGACCGTGAAACAGGTGGCTGTCGCCAATGATAACCTTACTCCACCGGATAAAACAGAGCTCTATGTACTTTCCTACTTATCCGAAGCTTTTAGTCCGAAAATCCACATTTTTAATGTGAAAAAGCAGGCCGTGGAAGTGGAAACGGCGACATCTTCACAAGATCTGTTTGATGATATATTCAAATATAACCTGCATACGTATTATGATATAGACAAGCCCAACGTTATCGGATCAATACGGGATTTTATCAATGAAAACAACATCGACTTACTCGTAGTCTTTCATAGGGTAAGCACTCAAAAAGATCCTTTTAAGAGAAGTGTTTCCAAACAATTGGTTTTTAGCTTAAAATTGCCGTTGTTGATCACTCCTATAAAAAATTAGATAAATAAATTGTAATGTTCCATAAGATCTTAGTACCGGTTGATTTTTCTTCTTGTTCCATTAATGCCCTTACATTGGCCAGTAATTTTGCCAAGGATCATAAAATTAGTATTACCGTATTAAACATATTTTCCCTTGCCGACGCACCTTCTGGTTTTGACAGCAACGCGGAGAAAGGTTTTATGAAAAACCTTTATGACCTAGAGGAAAAAATTCCTTCTTTAAAAGAGGTGGATCGTAAATTCGAGGTAGAGTTTGGTCTTGCCGCCGATGTAGTCGTGGATAAAAGTAATGACTATGACTTAATCATTATGGGTACCCGGGGTAAGCACGACGTCATTGATAGGTTGATTGGCAGCGTTTCACTGCGGGTCATAGAAAATGCAAAAGTCCCTGTGCTTGTTATACCCGGGGTGGTAGAAGCTATTTCATTTGCTAAGATCGTTTTTGCGGCAGACTTCAAAAAGATAAAACATATGTCAGTATTGGATAGTTTACGAGAACTGGCTCTCGCCTATGATTCCGAACTGCATTTATTGAATGTAAACGAATCGCCTGAATATCTTACAGAAGCGCAAGGAGAAGAAGCAATGGCCCTGCACCAATTTTTCAAAGATGTCAACCATGCCTTTTTCTTTAGCCGCAACAAAGATATTGAAGAAGGTATACTATCCTACACGAATGAGAAGAGCATCAATGTATTGGCTTTAATGCCAAGAAAGCATTCCTTTCTCAAAAGCCTATTCCATCGCAGTACAACAGGAGATGTAGCCATGCGCCTGAATTCAGCGCTGTTCACTTTTCACGAGTGAGTTATAATCCCATGAACGTAATGATACTGTAGCGGAGGCTAACCTAACAGCCATCACAGGCCCTGTTCTTGTTTTGAATGTCTTTAAATCCATTACGTATATCGCATGAATGTAAAAATTAAATTCTTAGGTGCCGCTAAAACGGTCACCGGCTCTAAATATTTGCTCGAATTTGATAACAACTACAAAATACTCATCGATTGTGGCCTTTTCCAAGGTTTAAAGCAATATCGACTAAGAAACTGGGATCCCCTGCCTATTGATGCCAGTGAAATTGATGCTATCCTGCTCACCCACGCTCACATAGACCATTCCGGCTACCTGCCAAGAATTGTGAAAGAGGGTTTTAACGGTCCTATCTACTGTACTGCCGCAACGGCCACTTTGTTAGAGATATTGCTTAAAGATGCTGCTAAGCTGCAAGAAGAAGAAGCAAATTTTGCCAGGAAAAAAGGATACTCTAAGCACCAACACCCTCAACCTTTGTTCACCACAGGAGATGCCCTCGGGGCACTGGGAATGCTGAACAGCTCCGATTATGGCTCTACCCAAACGCTGGATAACGGTGCCCGTTTTTCATTCCACAACGCCGGTCATATCTTAGGCTCGGCTATTCTTCAACTCGATGTGCAGGGTAAAGATCAACAAAAAAAGCTTGTCTTTTCCGGGGATATTGGCAGATATGACCATCCCCTGCTTTACGATCCCGAAGTAATAGAACATGCCGACATATTATTGGTAGAATCCACGTATGGCGATAAGGTCAATGAAAACAACGGCATGGAGCAAATATTCGCACAACATATCAACCGGGGACTTGAGAGGGGAGGGTGTATTACCATTCCGTCCTTTGCAGTAGGTCGTACGCAGCTTTTGCTCTATTTTTTTCGTGAGCTCATGGAAAAAGGGCAGATCCCCAAGGTGCCGGTCTACATTGACAGTCCTATGGCCATCAGTACCACGGCCTTATACAAGCAGTTTTCCTCCTACCATAAGCTTTCCCCGGCCGAGTTGAACGGGGTATCTATCTTTGATTACGAAATGTTCCACTACTACAAAAGCCAAGAGGCTTCGATCGACTTGAATAATCTCAAAAAGAATGCGATCATAATCTCGGCCAGTGGTATGTGTACCGGGGGGCGTGTTTTACATCACATGTTCCACCGCCTAAAACGGAAGAATGACACCCTGCTGTTTGTGGGCTACCAGGCGGAAGGCACCCGTGGCCGTCGTGTTTTGAACGGTGAACCCACGATACGGATCTTTGGGATCGACGTAGAAATAAAGTGCCACGTAGACTATATGCATGGCCTTTCAGCCCATGGAGACAAGAATGAGCTATTACGATGGCTCGGCGGATTCAAGGAAGCCCCTAAAATGACCTTCATTACTCACGGTGAAGCACCGAGCTCCAACGCCATGGCAGAAAGTATACGCTCCTCCCTTAAATGGAACAATGTGATCGTACCGGAATACTTAGAATCTTTCGAACTCTTTCGGAGCATTTAACGTTTTGTAAAAAGAGATATTAATGGGTTTTTTTAATTTTTAGAATCGACGTGTGCTCTCCCATTAGCGCTCACAGTGGGTCTCTCCTCTCCGGGCATATCCTCAGGTACAAGCATCACGGGACACCCTATCCTTTTCAGTAATTTTTGTTGCCCTTTTTCAGATTTATGCTCGATCTTCTTGTTGACGTCATCGCAAAGTATTACCAAGTCAACCTTGTTTTCAATAGTATTTGCCAAAATCCTATCCACGATAAAACCCACCTCGGACAAAAAGCTATAGTTCACCCCTGAAGACTTAAGGAAGCCATTATCTACCTTTTCAAACTCGCTTCGTCCCATTTCCGCCAAGTTGTTCCTATGCGACACATCATCCGAATCACCATTATTTATGAGTCGGTAAGTGTACAAAATAATCAACTCGGCATTATTGGCCTGGGACATCTTCACCGCATAAGCCATAGCCCTAACCGAATTCTCTGAAAAATCAGTGGGATATAAAATTTTCCGAAACATTTGCATACGGCTGGCTTTAAACTTATTTATTACTTAGCTAAAATAGGGGTTTGTTTTGGGTTTGATTCACCTCAACAATCAATTTTGTGGATGATTTTTGTCATATTAGTAGCGATCTAATTAAAATTTAAAAGGACCCTATCCAAATGAACCAGGAAAAAACATTCCGGGTAATTTTCGAAACATGCCAAGAAGGCATAGCCGTTGTGGATAATGACGGTACCATCGTACTAGCTAACACCGCTTGCAATAATATGTTTGGTTATCTCCAAGATGAATTGATCGGACAAAGTATTGAAAGACTAATCCCGGCCCCCATTAGGAAAATGCATGCTAAGCATCGTGATAGTTACGCGCAAAACCCTGTACCTCGCCAGATGGGGGCTGGACGGGATCTCAAGGCCTTAAAAAAGAACGGTACCGAGTTCCCGGTAGAGATCAGTTTGAACCGTGCTGTGCTCAAAGGGAAAGACCATACCGTGGCTTTCATCATCGATATTACGCAACGTAAAAAAATGGAAGATGCCCTCAAGAGAAGTGAAAAGCAGCTTATTTCCTATGCCACACAGCTCGAAAGCCGCGTGGAAGAGCGCACAGAAGAGCTGGACCAGACGATAGAAGCGTTAGAAAAGACAAATAAGGACCTGGAGGAACAGATCTATGTAAGGATGAAAGCCGAAAATGAGGCGAATAAAGCCTTGGATAGAGAGCGTGAGCTCAATGAGCTGAAATCAAGGTTTGTTTCAATGGCATCCCATGAATTTAGAACCCCACTGAGCACTATCCTGTCTTCGGCATCCCTTATAGACCGCTATGATGCCCCGGGCAACGAGGAAAAACGAAAACGCCACGTTCATAAAATAAAATCTGCTATCAGCAATCTACAGCAGATCCTTGATGACTTCTTATCCCTGTCTAAACTTGAAGAAGGAAAAATAGATCTCAAAAAGACCGAAGTAAACGTAAGCGAAGTGATCGAAGAAGTGATCGATGAACTCAGCTCGATCACCCCGGAAAATCAATCCATACGATTACTGATCAAGGGCAAAGAAAGCCCGCTTAGATCCGATGAAAAGATCATTAAGAATATTTTGATCAACCTGATCTCCAATGGTATTAAATATTCAGAAAAAGACATTGACGTGGTACTGACCTGCACCACCACGAGTTTTGATATAGAGGTTAAAGACGAAGGCCTGGGCATACCGGAGGAGGAACATAAACATGTGTTTGAACGTTTTTTCAGGGCAAAAAATGCCATGAACATACAAGGTACGGGCTTAGGCCTTAATATTGTAAAAAAATATGTGGATATGCTGGGCGGAAACATACACTTTGTGAGCAAATTAAATAAGGGTACAACTTTTATCGTTAATTTGCCAAAACAAGAAAATACAAAAAGCCTGGGCGCAAATAAGAAAACACTAAATGAAGAAGATATTAATTATCGAAGACAATAAGGATATCAGGGAGAATATAGCGGAGATCCTTGAACTGGACGGTTTTGAAGTAATCCAGGCATCGAATGGCAAAGAGGGAGTAGAAAAGGCCGTTAGTGAAGATCTTGACTTGATCATTTGTGATATCATGATGCCCGAGTTAGATGGATACGGCGTACTCCATATCCTGGGTAAAAAAGAAACTACTGCCAGTATCCCCTTTATTTTCCTAACGGCTAAAACGGAAAGGGCTGATATGCGCAAAGGCATGATACTGGGAGCCGATGATTACCTCACCAAACCTTTTGAAGACACTGAATTGCTCGATGCCGTAGACGCCAGATTGAAAAAGACAGAGGCATTGAGAAAAGACTACGCCCGAAGCACACAAGGCCTCAACACCTTTATTAGCGATGTTAAAAAACATCATAACCTAGACTCGCTCCATGAGAATAGGAAATCCCGGTTGTACAAAAAAAGGAACGATATTTACCGGGAAGGGGAATACCCCAACTACCTTTACTTCGTAGAATCCGGTAAAATCAAGACGATAAAAGCGAACGAGGACGGAAAAGAACTGATCACGGCCATTTACTCCGCGGGTGAATTTTTTGGATACGAGGCCCTGCTGGAAAATAAAAATCACCCCGACTCCGCTGAAGCCATGGAAGACTCATATATCATTAGCATTCCACGTGACGAGTTTTTCGAACTCATCTATTCTAACCGGGAAGTAGCGCGTAAATTCATCGCGTTACTCTCTAATAAAGTCACAGACAAAGAACAGCGTTTGGTAAACTTAGCTTACAACTCCGTACGGCAGCGTACTGCAGAAGCCTTGATAGAAGTGTATGAAAAATTCAACCCCGATCATGAAGGTGATTTTGCCCTCTCCGTTTCCAGGGAGGACCTCTCCAATATGGTAGGTACCGCTACGGAGTCCGTGATCCGGGTGATCTCAGATTTTAAAGAAGAAGGCTTAGTAGAGTCAAAAAACGGCAAGATCGTCATCAAAGACTTCGAAAAGCTGTTGCAGGTGCAACGATGGCATACGATACGCTAACCAGTAGGTATGATTCATGGATCATACCTACTGGTTAAACAATGTTGCAAAAGAAGCATCTTCCATGATCTTCTGTACCCAGCGCCGGTACTGCCTACCGGAAGGATGGAGCCTGTCAGGTGCTACCAAAGTAGGATCTTGGAGACCTTCCCTGGATATGGCCGTAATGTCAAAGTATTTTACCGCTTTTTCTGATGAGATCCTTCTATTGATCTCGTTGTAGGCGTCAATCTCTTCACTGATTTTTTGCTGGTTACCTCCGCCGAAGGGTGTATACCCATAATCCGGGATGGACACCACAAATACCTTAGAGGCTTGATTCCCGGCAAAAGAAATGGCCATATTGAGCAGGGTCTCAAATTCGGCAGGGTAATCCTCTAGCGGATAGCCCCGGTATTGGTTGTTAACGCCGATAAGCAGGGATACTAGGTCATAATCTTTCGCAATTACACGTTTATCAATAGCACTCTTGAGCTCCTGGGTGGTCCAGCCGGTCTGGGCTATGATCTCGGGGTCTCCTATAACGACCTTCCAGTCCGACCGGTTGAATTCACGGGTCAACTGAACGGGCCACCGGTCACGCTCCGCTACACTTTCCCCGATAGTGTAAGAATCTCCCAGCGCCAAATAAGTCAGTGTATCCCGTGGTACCGAGACAGTATCCACGACATTATCCACGGGTGCCATGCGTTCGCTGTTCCCCCCTTCACTGCAAGAGATCAAAAAAGGAACGATCCCGTAGACAAGTATCAGCACTGTGACGTTTTGTTTCCAGCCCATAAGTTTAGTATATCATGTACAAAAACGTAAGAGGCCAGGTCCCCACCGGGTCAAGGATTCACTCTACCCGGTTAGTGGATATATCTTATCCCCAGGTTCAGTGTATATCCTGCCCCGTCTTGCCTCGAACTGATAAAGTTACCGTATGAAAGTTCTAATCCCAATTTTGGTTTCACTTGGTACCTGAGGCCTGCGCCTACCTGGGTAAACCAGTTGGACAAACCGAACTTTTCATCGACCTCATTGGAGATGGTCTGGAAGCGAGGGGAATACTGCGCAAAGGTGAAAATGGTGGTGCGGGGAGTGGGAAAATAGCTTAAAAATCCACTCACAGGCAATCTAAAAAAGTCTACTTGGTCTTGGTTACGTTTAAACCGGTACAGGACGTCGGCTTCTAAGAATACCCGCCAGTTGCTGCTAAGCTCTAGATCGTAAAAAAACTGTGTGAACCAAGTATATCGATCGTGGCCGGTAAACTGTGGAGTTTCCAGGTCACGGGCCACGGGAAATAAAAACGTAGACTGTACACTAAATCCCTTAATGGAAGGAAAGGGTACATATCGTATTCTCGGGCCTATGCCGGTAATGGCCGTACGGCTGAAATCGCCTTCGGCGAAAGTCAATACCCTCAGTGGAGAGCCTTCATCACTATCATAAAGTGCACGAGTGGCCCATACATCCAGCCCGATATTGATACGCCCGGACTTACTCGTACCGTAGGTAAACTGGTACATCGCGTTTAAAAAAGTCTGGCGCTGCCCTAAATCAACATTATCCCCGTCAAAATCCGTGACCTGTGTTTGGGTATAAATGCTGTAGAACGTGTTTGATTCCCACCTGTTCTTCTCTAACAGGACAGAAGGGGTATATTTTTCCAAGTTAGATTCTTGGGCCGATAAGGCATTCGCGAAGAATAACAATAGTGCCCCAAATAAATATCTTTTCATTTTTTTGATCTTTTATTGCGTGTTAAGGTTCCAGTTGTAAGTGTAATACCCCACCCTGGTCTTCACAGGGAATTTTTCTTCACGGTAGGTATTGATAAAGGCCAGCACAGACTTGCCGTCTTTCTTGAAGTCTTTTTCATACCACCTGAAGATCTCTGAAAGCTCCACTTTTGATCCTTTCGCCTTGATAAACTCACCGTCATTCAAGGTAGCCTTGGTCTGTTCCTCTACTTGTTCCTCCACATCTTTGGGTGTATAGGCAAAGCTGGCAAGCTTAGGGCAGCTCACGGCAGCACATACCAGCACAAAATGCAGCCTAGGGTCATTGGCAAAGGGATACAACCTTTCTTTTTCTAATTGATTCAGAGAGAGCTTTTCCCCAGCCACGGTGTATACCTTGGCATCAAAAAAGTTATTGATCTTCAAAGGTGACTTTGCCGGGTAGTGGTCTATGATCCCTTTGATCGCTAAAATGTTATAGGCATTGATCATAAAGGCTTTCTTCGTGCCATCGTCTGCACTTTTGAGATCGAAAGCCGCGATCGTTTTAACAAGTTCTTCTAAGCTAGCGGGGTTTTCATGAAGTGACGCATAAGCCACCTGCCCCTCTTTTACATATTTTGCAAAAAAACCGTTAGCGGCAGCGAAAAAGTCTGCGGAGTAGCCCTCGAAGCTCCCTAGGATAAGCGCTAACCACACGATATGATGTCTAATTTGTCCCATGGTAACGTTACTCCGCGCTAGTGTATATCCCCTTGATCGCTAACCCTATGTACTGTCCCGATACGGAAATAATATCGCTTTCCAGGCCGTTTACCGTAGTGGTATACTCACGTACCGTACCGCGATCAAATGTAATACTCCTGCCGTCATCATTTACCTCCCATGTGCCGGTCCTTATGCGTTCTGAATCTTCCGCCCTGCACAATGTCTCGCCTCCATCATACTGGTAGGTGCCATCTGCATTGATCAGCATGACATCATCAAGCCGGCAATCTTGCAGCCCGTCCAGTCCTGCCAATGTAAAGGAAAGCGTTCTCCATGTCTTTTGTGATCCGCCGTGAAATTCGTTCTCAAAGGCATCTACCGTTGCCGGCAGCGTAGCAGGTTCTATAAAAGACCTACTCCCCTCCCCATCCGCAGGGGTGTCCAACTGGGTCAAATTACAAGATGATATCAAGGCCATAATGCAGGCGGATATCATGATTCTGTTTTGATATACTTTCATTTTCAATAGGTTTTGTGGAAATGGATACGACATACAAGGGGTATGGGTACAGCTATTGGGTGGTTATTAAGGGTAATGTCAAGCACATTACAAAATAAGCCGTGAAGTATCACGAAAGTATCACAGAAAGAGGTTGTAAAGATCAATTTTGAAGAAAAATGAAGTGATAAGTTATACCCCATCGCACTATTTATTATTTAATTCAATATTGGAATAGTAACTTTTCTAAGGCCTGAAAGGTTTTAACACCATCAAATTGGCAGCAACTTATTTGAGTTTGATGCAAAAAGATATCTCTCAATAATCCTTTAAGCTTTAGAAGTCCAGGGACCAGGAGCTTACCCGCCAAGGCACGAATGCGCTAAGATCCACCAAACGCAAGAAGCACCTTCCAAAAAGTGGCCTGAACGAAATAAAATGACTATCGAACCCCCGGTCGCTGAAAGAATAAAAGGGATTTAACTCCATGTAAGACTATATAACCATTACACAATGAAAGAATACAAACTGGAATCATTGGTCTACTACGCTAAGGCTTTTGGTAAAAAAGAGCACATCGTTGAGAGTTCCACAAAAGATATCCAAGACAAGTTGGATGAATATGCCTTGCAGGGGTACCGGCTTGTTTCCACGGATGCTACAGGCTTTGGTTTTGCCGTATATTTTTATCTTTACTTTGAGAGAGATAAAAACTAATATCAAAAAGGTTACCTTAATTTGGGTGTTCCAAAACGGAAGGTCAGCCGTTCATCAATACTAACGTGTACATAAGAGTTCAAACCCCGCTAAAACCAACATACCTGGTCTATTTCATACTTTTATTGGCCTGCTGTATATCTTGTTCCGATACCAACGAAAAGAAGCCTGCCCCGAACTTTATCATCATTTTTACAGATGATCAAGGCTACGGCGACCTGGGTTGTTTTGGGCATCCGACGATTAAAACACCTAACTTGGACCAGGTGGCAGCTGAAGGCCAGAAATGGACCCAGTTTTATGTGGCAGCCCCAGTTTGCACCCCTAGTAGGGCCGCGCTCATGACAGGGCGGTACCCCGCTCGTAACGGTATGACTTCGGCAAAACGAGTCGTATTGTTCCCTAATTCAGCCGGGGGCCTTCCGCAAAGCGAAATTACAATCGCAGAGGTTCTCAAACAGGAAAACTATGCTACGGGGATCATCGGCAAATGGCATTTAGGGCACCTCCCCTCCTACCTGCCTACCCGCCAAGGGTTTGATTACTTTTACGGTGTTCCTTACTCCAATGACATGAAAGCGCTAGGCAACATGCCAAGCTACTGGGACAATAGCCATGACCCCTATTACCAAGCCCGTACGGATCAGTTTGATGTTCCCCTGTTAGAAAACCTTGAAGTCATAGAACGGCCGGTGGACCAAACTACGATCACACGCCGCTACACGGAAAAAGCGGTAGCATTCATCAAAACCAATAAAGACCGCCCATTTTTCTTGTATTTAGCACATAGTATGCCACATATCCCCTTATTTGCACACAAGGATTTCGAGAAAAGCAGCAAACAAGGACTTTATGGTGACGTGATCCAGGAGATAGATTGGAGCGTAGGCCAGGTCTTACGCACCTTGTATCAACTGGGCCTGGAAAATAACACAATAGTCGTTTTCAGCTCCGACAACGGCCCTTGGCTAGCCTACAAAAGTCACGGAGGCAGTGCTGGGCCCTTGAGAGGTGGAAAAGGGACTACTTTCGAGGGCGGGCAAAGGGTGCCGACTATTTTCTGGGGACCTGGCTACATCAAACCGGGTGTAGTCGACGAGCTGGGCTCTACATTAGACTTGATCCACACCTTTGCATCGTTTTCAAACACTAAAATACCGGGGGAAAGAAAAATGGATGGCTATGATCTGTCACCTGTACTCCAAGGAGTAACCGCTGAGAGCCCTAGGTCTACATTTTTCTATTGGAGCCGGGCGGAACTGCACGCAGTACGTTCCGGACGGTGGAAATTGTACTTAAAACAACATCACCCCATTAATTATGGTAAAGAGAGCATTTCCTTGGAGAAACCTGAGCTGTATGACTTACAGGCGGACATATCGGAAAGGTATGATCTATCGGCTCAACACCCGGGCATTGCAGATTCTTTACGGCGGTTAATGGAACATCATAAAGCCAGTTTCGCGGACAGTTTACCAGATCACCTAGCGGCGCGGATCGAATAGTGGATTGATCTAAGTATTTATTACTATTGGCCATTTAAACATACAGAAAAATGCATCATCTCATCCTAAGCAAAAAAGAAAAAAGACTTGCCCGGGAACTCATAGAAAAAGGGCTGCAATCGGAGTTTAAAAGTATTCTTGGTAAGGCTAAGACACTATTAGAAGCCTGGGAAGATCAAGGTGTGGATCATAAAGAAACCTACCACAAACTTTATAAACATATTACACAGTCAGACAAACACATTGCCAGGAGGTATGATAACATGACGGGCTCAAAATACCTGCCTACACTCGCACATTTGTTAGGTGACAAGCTGGTCAGTGTAGAAGAAGTTTCCGGGTTTACAGACCAAATAAGAAATGCCATCCTGTTCCTTGCGAGCATTGAAGATAATGATGAATAAAATGAAACTATTGCTGACGGAGACGGAATATACTTCTTTAAAATCCTTCTTGGCCTCGTTAGATATCGACGATACCTGGAGCTTTGCAGACAACGATGTTTACTACCGGGCAGAGGATTATTATATGAATGGGGCCATCAAGGAGGTCTTCTTCCGGGGCGAGCATGAACTGTCAGCTCACATATTAGGAACAGATTATTATGAAACCACCATAAAGCTCGATGGCCAACAGGCCTGGTCAGAATGTACCTGTCCTTACGATGGGGTATGTAAGCATATTATTGCCCTTTTATTGTATGCCACAAAATATCTTGACTCAATCCAACAAGAACCTGGGATTGATGATACACGTCTAAAAAAATACCTAGCCTCGCTACCCCGTAAAAAGTTAGAAGAGTTGGTCATAGAGTATGCCCCTAAATCATTTAAAGTGTATGTGGAAAATCTCTCCCTACCCAGCGACAAGACTAAACCTAAACTAGACCTGTGCATCAAAGAGATCAACCACCTTTTCGAGAACCCGGAGCTTTTGTATGAACCTAGAGATTTTGAAGCCAATCTTTTAAAGCAACTAGAGAAAATCGAAGGTATTTGGGAACAATACCCTTACGAGGGTAAAAAATTGATCCTCGATATCATAAAAAATGTGGACATCGCTACCGAGGAAGGGTACTTATATTCTTCCTATTACGATGATACACTAGACACTTCTGTTATTACCGGGTATTTTTCCAGGTTTATCAAAACGCTGGAGACCCACGAAAAGATCTTGTTCATAGAAGAAATCGAAGAGGAGATACAGTATTCATCTTATGATAACTTTGGGCATTTGTTTTCTTCCCTGGAAGAACTCTACCATCCGGGGGAGTTACAGGATGTGAAGAACTATTACTTGGAAGCCCTGGAAAACGGCTACTTCTCCAACGCGGAGAATTACGCTAAAGTTTTGGATAAGGAGTTTTCCAGCGAGGAACGCTACAGGGTATTGGAAAAGATCCACCATCTCAACCCAAATCTTGCCATAGAATATGCTGATGCTTGCCAGGAGCGAGGCAATACTGGAATGGCCGCCCATGCGATAAGGCATTATCTTGACTCACACCCGGATAGTCACTCATACGGACATCGGGACCTGTATAAAAAGCTGCTGGAATTCAAAAAGGAATTGGGCAAAGATACCCGTAATATCGCCATAGAAGCAGTAAAAAATGTACCCACAGTGATCATGATAGAAGTTGCGCTTCAACATGCCCCACAGGAAAAAGAAAAACTAGAAGATATTCTAAAAATAAAAAATCCAGGTATATTTTTTGATTACCTCGAGTCCCAAGGCCGCCTAGATGAAGCCCTCCGTTTTCTCAACAATACATATATTTCAGAAGAAAGAAAATTCGTTTTCTTCCGAAAGCACAAAAGGTCATTCAAAGAAGCATCAGGGCAATACTTCATAGATCGTATCCATCAAAACCTAGTCTACACGGGGGATAGGTATTACCGTAATATTGCCGATACGCTCAAAGAGCTTAGAATGGTAGATAAAAAGACCGCGGAGTCCATGCTTAGGGAAATACGTAGTGAGTATAAGCGCCGCAGGAACCTCATGAGCCTACTTGATGAGATGTAAAGGTATAGACATCTGAAAATGGGACAGGTGAAACAGAAAAACCTCACTATCTTCTTTCTATTGAGATACGGCATCTTTTGATGACTTTTCCGACAAAACCCAAGGTATTCTTGTGTAACCGATGTTACTTTGCGTTACGCTTTTGAAGGCTATTTTAGTACCCTAATCATAACTGTCATGGATGTAGAAATTCTCGCCAGGATCCAGTTTGCCTTTACTGTAGCGTTCCACTACATTTATCCTCCCTTAAGTATTGGATTGGGACTGATCATGGTGATCATGGAAAGCCTGTACATCAGGACCGGCAACAAAGAATACGAAACCCTAGCTCGTTTTTGGACCAAGATCTTTGCCTTGACCTTCGGTGTGGGAGTGGCCACTGGTATTGTTATGGAATTTGAGTTTGGCACCAACTGGGCCACCTATTCGCGGTATGTAGGGGATGTATTCGGCAGCGCTTTGGCTGCGGAAGGTATCTTCGCCTTTGCATTGGAAAGTGGTTTCCTGGGGGTCTTGCTTTTTGGATGGAATCGTGTTAAGCCTTGGGTACACCTTGTTTCCACCGTAGGAGTATTTTTTGGATCTATGTTTTCTGCCGTATGGATCGTGGTGGCCAATAGCTGGCAGCAAACCCCGGCAGGGTATCATATCGTAGGCGAAGGCATAAATGCCCGCGCAGAGATCACCGATTTTTGGGCCATGGTATTTAATCCCTCCAGCGTAGACCGGCTCATTCATGTTTGGCTCGGCGCTTTCCTGGCCGGAACATTCTTGGTATTGAGTGTACATGCCTATTACCTGGTAAAGGGAAGGTATGTGGATATTTCCAAAAAGGCTTTTAAGATCGCGCTGGCCGTGGCTACCATTTTTTCATTGGGCCAGTTAGCTGCCGGGCATAAATCAGCCGAAGGGGTAGCCAAAAACCAGCCGGCTAAGCTAGCAGCACTGGAAGGGCACTTCGAGGCCAATGCGCCGGCGGATATGTACGTTTTAGGCTGGGTAGATAAAGAAAACCAAGTCGTGACAGGCCTAAAAATACCAGGAGGGCTATCGTTCTTACTGGAATATAACTTTGAGGCCCCTGTCACCGGTCTGAATGCTTTCCCGGAAGATGAACGCCCCTCTCAAGTCAACGCTGTTTTCCAGTTCTATCACATTATGGTGGCTATTGGTGTATTCCTGATCGCGCTGACGGTATACGCCAGCTTTCTCTGGTGGAGAGGCCAGCTTTTCGAAAAGAAGTGGCTTTTAACCGTATTTGCCTGGGCCGTCATCCTGCCGCAGGTGGCTAACCAGACGGGTTGGTACGCCGCTGAAATGGGACGACAGCCCTGGGTGGTGTATGGCCTGTTGCGCACATCAGACGCCCTATCAAAATCCGTAACGGCCAACCAGGTGCTTTTCTCGTTGATCTTGTTTTTCATTGTGTACCTGGTCTTATTTATACTTTTTATCTACCTGCTGAATAAGAAGATCAAAACAGGGCCTTATGATGAAGGTGTAGCGGATGATAGGCCTTTACAAAGTGATATTGCAACCGTTCTAACTGGGAACTAAGCCTATGGAAACACTTTTTGGTATCGATTATCCTACCTGGTGGTTTTTGGTGGTGGGGGGTCTTTTTTCAGGGTATGCTATTTTAGATGGTTTTGATTTCGGGGCGGGCGCATGGCATCTCTTCTTTAAGAAAGAGGAAAACCGGAGAATCGCCCTAAATGCCGTAGGGCCTGTATGGGACGGCAACGAAGTATGGTTGGTGATCGGAGGGGGCGCCCTGTTTGCGGGCTTTCCCGTGCTGTATGCCTCCTTACTCTCTTCTATGTATGTTCCGTTTATGCTCTTCTTAATGTTTATCATTTTCCGGGCCATTTCTATTGAATTCCGTGGCAAAGAGCCCATGGCCTGGTGGCGAAAAATGTGGGATATCTCTTACAGTATTTCCAGCGTTATGCTAGCCTTCCTTTTAGGGGTGGTATTAGGGAATGTACTCCAAGGGTTAGCCATCGGTCCGGGTTTTGAATACAAGGGAGCAGGGTTTTTCGAATTCTTGAATCCCTATGCCATCATGGTCGGCACTACTACGCTTGCACTTTTCATGTCGCACGGGGCGATCTATCTTTTGATGAAAACCGAAGGACGCATGTTTGCCAAGCTCACCTTCTTACTCAAACGCGGGATGATCTTTTTTATGGTCTCTTTTGGGATCACCTCCTTGTACACACTACTGTATGTCCCCCAGTTGTCCGATACATTCAAAAGTAACCCGGCCTATTTCCTGGTACCCTTGTTAGTGTTTTTGAGTATAGCGAACATCCCCCGGCTGGCCAATAAAAAAAGGTACAAACAGGCATTTTTATTCTCCTCGCTTACGATTAGCCTCCTGCTGGTAATGGTAGCCATTGAGCTTTACCCTACCCTATTGCTATCTACCGTGGACCCTGCCTATAACCTCACGGTGTATAATGCGGCTTCTTCTCAAAAATCACTATCGATCATGCTAACCATAGCGGCAATCGGGGCTCCCCTTGTGTTAGCCTACACTATTTTCGTGTACCGTACCTTTAGAGGAAAAGTGAAGTTGGATGAAACGAGTTATTAAAATTAGATGTTTGCGCGCCTAGTTAGCGCATATTTATCAAATTAGTACTCTTTGTAGGTTTAGATATTAATCTGCCGTTCATCTTTTAGAAACCGGAACTGTTGTGATAGTATCCAATACAGTAGAGCATCCTTGAAAATTCAATTGGCGTATGGAGGGGAGACATCCAGGAACAGCGCGGCCCATTTGAGGCCTGTGGGTAAGCGGCCTATAAGGGCTGGGCAGTGCGTTTAGCGGGTAAAATG
>JANQLQ010000120.1 GCA_028280565.1 Fulvivirga sp. | reverse complement strand
TGTTCCTGGATGTCTTCCCTCCATACGTCAACTTGAATTTTCGGTGATGCCTTCTCACCTAGTGCTTCATCTAGTGCGCATTTAGCGCAGCGTAATGCGCACTAGGTGAAGAGTTGAAATTCAAGTGGCATATGGAGGGGAGACCTCCAGGAACAGCGCGGCACATTTGAAGCTCGTGGGTAAGCGGCCTATAGCGGCTGGATAGCGCGTTTTGCGCGGAAAATGGGCTTTGTTGCTGGCGCCCTTTTCTTTTGTTTCGTTTTCTTTTGGGCGTGCAAAAGAAAATGAAAACCGGGCTTAGAACCACATAATCCCGCGTATACTGCTCATTTCAAGGCTTCCATTACCCGAAACATTTTAAAATATAAGCCTAACTTACCAAAATTAAACGTCCTCTACCATCAAGGCTAATTTTCAAGAGCGCCCTAGACCATCTCAAAACGATAACGGTCATCTTTAACTTTTGAAATAAGAGCGGCCCCGATCTTTTGCTTTATATTTTGAATATAAATATCTACGGACTTAGCAAAAAGGTACACCTCTGAACCCCAGATATTATGCAGCAGGTTGTCTTCTGTAATGATCTTTTTCGGATTTTGAGCAAAAAAGTAAAGAAGCTCAAACTCATGGATCGGTAATTCAATACGCTTACCCTTGTACGTGACCGAGCGTGTATTCCGATCGATAAGTAGCTCTCCAAGCTTAATTTCGCTAATACTTTTCCGGATCACTAATTTCTTTTTCAACACGGAGCCTACTTTATAGGAAAGGGCTCTCAAGCCCGTGATCTTTTCTATGTAGTCATCTCCCCCCATGTTAAGCGCCTCTATCTGCAAGTGTTTTTCAGACTTGGCTGTCAGGAAAAAAATGTAAGTCCCACGAAAAGATTCCAATGCTCGCAGCTTCTTACAGATCTCGATGCCATTCAAATAGGGCATCATTATATCTAGGATGATCAAGTCAGGGTTAAACTCGATCGCGGTATCCACAGAATTTAAACTTTTGGTCTCCCCTTTCACCTCATAACCTTCTCTTTCCAGGTTATAGATCAATAGATCAAGGATGTCTTTGTCGTCATCAACAATGAGTATCCTGTTTTTTTTGTTAGCCATCTTCTACCTCCTTCTCCACTAATTTGTTTACAATTCCCTGGGTATGGTCAGGATACGCCACCGGCTCGGGCTGGGGGGACGTTACCAATTTTCGTATCACATCAACCGAATCCATATTTAATTTTTTAAGCACGGGCACTCCCATCGACTTCAAAGCCGCGGCATTGCACTGTTGCTCATATTGATCTTTCATTGGGATCACAAGCAGCTTTTTACCCAAAAAAAGCGCTTCTGAAGGGGTTTCAAATCCAGCTCCACATAACACCCCGGCGCTTGTGGTAATGCTTTTGATAAATCTTTCATTATCCACGGGCTCGATATTGATCTCACCTTGGTCATAAGCCGATTTGGAATGTTTAGAGAACACCTGCCATTTTACCCCTTCTATTTGTGAAAGTACCTGGATGATCTTAGTATCAGAATAGGCTGGTAGGTATACGGTAAAGTGCCCTTTATTTTCATTAATCGCCTTACGCACTGCCCTGCGGATCACAGGGGTGTGAATATTATCGGCATGCGATCGGAAATGGAAACCGTAATGCCTGCTTGCCGGGGCATAATTCTCAAGAATGGCTTTCCCCACAAGGTCACGCTTTTCAGGTTTGGGAAACTGGTCGGTCAATAACGCCGACTGGTGGCTCAAGGCAACACATTTTTTCTTCTTCACCTTGGCCGCCCAAGCCGAGATCGGCTCAAAATCATTGACGACCAAGTCATATTTTTCAATGGGGAAATCCCTTATTTCTTTATAAAGCCTGCGTGCAGAGTTTTTGAAAAATGTACGAGGATAATTGATACCTCCACGCTGGCCGAAATAAAAACTCAGCCCTTTGGACCGGTAAGTGATGGGGTAAGGAAAATCGATATCACTTTGTGCCCCACTGATGAAATAGTCCACCTGGCCATGTTTTTCAAGGGCGGGAGCTACATCTGCAGCCCTGCTAAGGTGTCCGTTCCCTGTTCCTTGTATGGCATATAATATCCTCATCCCGGCAGGGTTAAAAATTCAGTGATCATATCTTTAAAAATCGCGTCGTTGTTGAGGCTTTTCTTACTTGATTTGCGGTTCACTTTGATGGATTGAGCGGTGAGATCATCCGCAAAAGAATAGATCTTCCATTCATTTTTATGATACTCCAGCGCCGTCAAATTTTCCACCCAATCCCCACTATTCAAATACATGACCGAGCCTTTGTCATTTTCCACTTTTCGCATTTGCGGTTGATGGATATGACCGCAAATGACATAATCATATTTGTTACTAATCGCTATTTCGGAAGCGGTCAATTCGAAATCATTGATAAATTTCACCGCTGATTTCACACTGTCTTTGATCCTTTTAGAGAGTGAGATTTTACCCCTGCCTAAGAGCCTGGAAATGAAATTAGCAAAAGTATTTAGTAAGATGAGTGTGTCATACCCCACGGCACCGAGCTTTGCCAGCCACTTGGAATGCTGCATGGTCACATCAAATACATCTCCATGAAAGATCCAGACCTTCTTTTTATTGAGCTTTAGAACCAGCTTATTTTCAATTTTGAAAGATCCTAATTTAAAGCCCACGAATTTCCTGAGCATTTCATCATGATTACCTGGGATGTAAACCACCTCTGTACCTTTACTGAGTAGCCCCGTGATATGTTTCACAATTAACATATGCGATGTAGGCCAGTAGCGTTTACTGAACTGCCAAATATCTATGATATCCCCGTTAAGAATGAGTTTTTTTGGTTTGATCGACTTGAGGTAACGAAGTAGGTCCTCTGCGTGGCAACCGTATGTACCTAAATGTATATCTGATATGACTACAACATCAACGGGGCGCTTTTCAATATCCATGCATATCAACTCTCGGGTAAAAAAAGAGATACCCGTAGTGGCAATATACATTCAACCTTAAAGCCTGACGGGTATCTTTATCCATACCTTACAAAGGTATTATTCAAGCTTTACTCGAACATCAATACCATTTTAATTGTGGGTTATGAATTAAAGGTATAATGTTAACTACATTTTAATGTTGTTAACTATTTTTGACGCGCTATGAAGAGATTTTTTTTTACCCCGGGACCTTCCCAGCTGTACTTTACCGTAGAGGAGCATCTAAAATCAGCCTTAACAGAAAATGTACCCTCTATCTCCCACAGGAGCGCTGCCTTCCAAGAGATATACAGGCACACAACCGATCTGCTGAAGGAATTGTTCCGGCTTCCGGCAGGATATCATATTTTTTTTACGGGTTCCGCCACAGAAATATGGGAACGCAGCATTCAGAACCTGGTAGAATATGAGTCGTGCCATTTTGTAAATGGCGCTTTTTCCCAGCGCTATGCAGGTATTGCAGAAAACCTTGGCAGGAAAACCTCGGTGATACGTGTAAGTGAAGGAAAGGTGGTAGATGTAGAATCCGTGTTGATCACGGAATCCTGTGAACTAATTGCCCTCACTCAAAATGAGACCAGTACCGGGGCCAGCCATGCCCTAGGCGACGTCGAAAAGATCCGTAAAGGTTTCCCTAACCAGTTGATATCGTTGGACATAGTTTCATGTGCTCCTTACTCAAATATCGATTACTCACTAGTAGACATGGCCTACCTATCCGTACAGAAATGTTTTGGACTACCAGCAGGTTTGGGAGTTTGGATAGCGAATGAGCGATGTATACAAAAAAGTGAAACCTTGCTGGGTAAAGGAATGTCCATAGGATCTTACCATTCTCTCCCGGAATTACTAGCAAAATCGCAAAAAAACCAAACCCCAGAAACTCCCAATGTGCTTGGTATTTACCTGCTCGGGAAAGTGGCTGAAGACATGCTGGCGAAAGGACTCGATATGATCCGGAGGGAGATTGATTACAAAGCGGCCGTCCTGTATAACGCCTTCGAAAAAAGTGAATTTTTATCACCGTTCGTGAAAGACCCTGCTCACCAGTCAAAAACTACGCTGGTTGCCGAAGTGGCCGTCCCGAGCCGTGTCATTCTAAATAAATTGGCTGAAAAAGGGATGATCATTGGCAGTGGCTACGGACCTTTTAAAGAAAGGCATATTCGCATCGCCAATTTCCCAACACACTCAAAAGAACAGGTGGAAGTACTGGCAGATGAATTATTGATGATCGGCAAGTAAGAAACTGGCCGGACCTTTTTTGGAAAGCTGGCGGATGGTGTTGAGTTATGTTTGAACTAACGTATCGGGTACAGGGTGAGCTAGGTTCGAGGTATTGATGGTTAGCAATTGGCAAAGGGCAGTTGAAAAAAAAAGAGGATTACCGATTGCCCCTTGCCAACAGCTTACTTTAAGAAGGGCAAAATTAAAAATTCAAGTGGCGTATGGAGGGGAGATCTCCAGGAACAGCGCGGCACATTTAGGGCTGTGGGTAAGCCGCCTCTAGCGGCTGGGTAGTGCGTTTCGCGGGGAAAATGGGCTTGGTTCCTGGCGCCCTTTTCTTTTGTTTCGTTTTCTTTCCCCGAAGGGATGCCTATGGCATGGGCAGGCAAAAGAAAATGAAAAT